>CAYFTY010000015.1:0-14968 GCA_964346045.1 uncultured Bradymonadales bacterium
TGTCGAGTGAAAGCGTGCGATCACATACCCATCCGCAGTCGACCGATGGATCGGCAGGTGCCGCGACCACGCGCAGGCGAAGGGGCGCTCCACCCACCGAAGAGCTCAATGCCGTGAAAGGGATCCAGAACGGGGTCCGTTCGGTGGTATCAGCCGGCATCGCGAGCACGAACGATAGGGTCGGAAACGGAGCGAGCTCCGTCACGCCGGGCTTGACGATCGGGTCGAAGAGCACCGGCAGGTGAAAGATCTGCGTGAGTTCGGTCGCGAGCTTCATGAAGGCTTCAGAAGGGTCGAGCTTTTGCAGATTCTTGAAGCGGCGATCCCAGACCTGTTGCTGGTCGGGAAAATAGTCATCATAAGCGCGGCGCAACATGCGCACCGCTTCGACCTGATGCTGGTCGGGCAGACCCTCGAATTGTTCGAACAACGTGTGCAGAGAGGCGCTGAAGGCCCGTGCCTGCAGAAGCGCATCGACAGGAACGACGTCGGCGCTGAGCGAAAGCATCTGAATACTGACGCTCGCCCGGGCGGATTCGACATCGAGAACGTTCTCCGCGGGTCGATGGAGGTCGTCGAGGGTCAGAAACTCCTGGGTGGGAACGCCGGGCATGGTCTGCGCAGATCCGGCGAAGAGATCGCGCAGCCCTCCGACCTCGCGAACGGTCCAGCTCACGAGTGGATCTGACCACGGAAGAGACGGTGGCTCGTTGAGACCGAAAGCACTGCGTGCCGGCGCGAGGACTGAGACGTCTCCCGGATCGGCCTCGCGCGTCGAGACGCCGAAGAGCGACTTCTCGACCTGGAGTAAACCCTGCCAGCCGTCATAAACCTCGGAATAGCTGCTCCACTCAGAGAGCGCCGACGAAAAGCTCGGATTGGTCGCCACGATGGCGTGTTCGAGAGCCCCGAGCGCATCTACGAGGTCATCCACACCCTCGGCTCGCAGGGTTCGTGCGGCATTTCGAAAGAAAGACTGCGGCGACACCCCGAGACTATCCCAAAGCAATTCGACGAAGGTATCGACCCGGTTAGCGTAACGTCGTTCGCTGCACGCCTGCGCGAATCGGTTACGTGCTTCGAGCAACGGTTTGACCGATGCGACCGTCGAAAACTCGGGCCAGCCCGGTTTGTCGCGCAGCGTATCTTCGAGCTCGTCGGTGACCTCGATTTCGAATGCACTCGGGTTTCCGATCTCGGCGGTGAGCGCCTCGAGCCTGCGCCCAAAAGTTCGCATCTTGATGCGTACAAATGACGGAACGTCCGTGGCGCGCACGGGTGTCACGTCGAGGCGACGCGAAGCCTTGTTCATCAGATTGCGGAATTGCCGCTCATCTCGCGTCTGCAGCGTGATCGCTACGTTGAGCTGCGAGAGCTCGAGAATCAACGCAATCGGCGCGGCGAGAGCAAAGAGAATTTCGTCATCATCGACACGCTCGAGTAGCTCGGCGTTCAGCGCCAGAGTCGGAGGTTCCGTTTCGAGGTCGAGCGTATAGGCGACCCTGCGCCCACCGTCGAAGAGAGTGTCTTCGAGTGAACGATCTTCGACGCAGCAAATCAGGCGGTCGAGACGAGCGATCTGCTCGTCAGGCCCCACCCCAGATTCGGCCAATAATAGCGCCAGAAGATCGACGTGTGTGTCGAGAAGACCTCGCATCAGGTCGCCGACGCGTTGTCCCACATTCTCGGTCAAAACCCAGATCTCCTAACCGAACTGTGACTGATACTTGCCAATTCCCCTTGATAGTATGGCAAAGAGCGCGCGGAACATAGTGCCGAGTGACGAAAATCACGGCGGCACGGTCAAGGAGTCGAAAACCCACACATCAGGCCATCGCTCCCCGATCGCGGCAATGAGCTCTTCGATATCGAGTGTCGGTCCACGCGGTGAGGTCGGATTCACACTGATCCCAATGAGCTCGGGCGCATCGAGAACCCTGAGATGCCAACCAAGCAGAAGGCGTCGCATCAAACGGGGCGCGGCGTGGACCACCGTCGGATCGGGGATCAGAAGTGTGCGCGCGCCCTCGACGGCGAGCAATTCTTCGACAACTCCATTGCTGACGAGACCGGGTATGGCAATCGCTTCGTCGGCGTCGGTCCACGCATTACGGGCTTCGGAAAGAGCGACGAGGGCCGACCGACTCTCGAGCGCGCGAGGGCCCGAGTCGGGGCCGCCGAGAAAGGTCCGCTCTTCTGAGATCGCAAGCTGGATCAGCTCTCGCTGCCATTCGAGCTCGACCGTTTCGAAACGAAAGAGGTCGACGAGTCGCGCGGTCTCGCGAACCACACTCTCCACGTTACGACCGAGGACTCCGCCGGTCGAGAGAATCACCCCCTGGGCAATGCGCGCGCCAATCATTCGTCCATACGCACCGTCGATGAGCACGAGATCAGCTCCCGCATCTTGGAGTTCTCGGGCGGCACGGTCGTAGTCTCCGCGATGTCTCAGGCCGGCAAGTACGACTTCACCAGGCTGTACACAGCGCACGACGAGGGCCTCCCCGAGGGGCGTTCGAATGCCGAGCTCGCTGATGTATTCAAAAGATGCGGTCGCCTCATCGGCGTAGTGACTCGTCGTCACCAAAACCTCTCCCTCGAAGACATGTACGGGCGGCTTGGAAGTTCCGATAAGCACATCTTCCTGCTCACCGTCGATCCCGATGGAGAGAATTCCGACCGTGCGCCCTCGAGTGCGCTCGTATTCGGCGATGGCATTCAGCGTCGTGGTCTTTCCCGAATTCTTCGCAGCCCCGACGACCGCCAGACGATCGAGATGGGAAAACATCAATAGCCCCATGGTGCGGTTCGTTGCTCGCGAAGCTCGACCAGCATTTTAGCGGCTTCGCCAATGGTCGGATGCAGGTCGCCGGCAAATTTGAGCTTACGCAAGACATCGATATGAAGGGTCGGCATCAATTTGAGTGCGACACCGGTAAACGCAAAGGGGTTCTGGACGACGGATTCGCGGACTCGATGATCCGTGAACCATTTGTCGGTGAGGACCACCGGCATCAGGAGCTCGGGTTTGGTGGGACGTCGCGTGGTCACGATCATCACGTCCTGCAGGTTGATATTGGGGTTCTGCATGAGCTTCTCGATCACCAACGGACTGTTTTCCTGCAGGAGTCGTTCGAGAAGCCGTCGATCGCTTCCGCGCGCCAGCGATCGCCGCTCGCCCAACGTCACCTCACGCGGGATGGGCAGACGTACTTCCTGCAGCCGCGCATTCGGCGCCAGCGCTTGATGGGGCGGATAATCGCGCAAAAGAAAGAGGATCGATTCGCGTTCGGCCTCGTGCGCGGCGATATACATGGCCTGCAGCGAATCGTAGTCGTCTTCGAGGCGCAGACGAATCAGCCAGCTCGAGCATGCGAGCATGGCATCGATCTCAGGACTTCGACCCCAGAGCGCCCCGCGAATCAGCTGATCGATCCACCAGACCCGCTCTTCGACCTCCAGACGCTCGAGCGTTTCACCGAGTTTGGCCCGCCGCATCGGAAGCTCTCGTAGAGTACCGATCGTCCTGAGGGTCGCATCATAGAGCCCCAGAAGTGCGTTGAATTCTTCGTCTTCGCCCGTGGGTTCGGGCGTCATGGTTTCCTGACCGACGACCTCGAGTCCATCGAGGTCGATGTCCAACTCGTCGGCGTCCAAGACCTCGTCTCCGCTCGTCGTTTCGTCGGTCATTCGATGGCCGTCAGGAAGAAGGTTCGACGACCTCGACCCGATAGGTGACACGCTGCTGAGTGGTGACGGCCTCGGGAACATCCGAGAAGAGCACCATGAATCGCGCTTCACCTCCAGCCGGGATCGGCGTCGTGCTGCTGAAGGGCAAACCACCGACATCGGTGGTCGATTCCAGTGCGGTGATTTCTTCCATCGGCACCGTGCGACCGGCATCCATGGTTTCTTCGCGCAGAATTTTTTCGTTGGCGTCGAGGATCATCACACGAATTCGCGCCTTTCCAATCTCGGCATCGGTTTCGTTCGTCGCGCTGCCGGTCACCATGAGAACCTGCTCTTTCTTGCGTCCATCGAGCTCGATCAGCGAGGCAAAAACGTCCGAAACGGCAACCGGCGCTTCTGGCTCGGGAGCAGGCGGTGGAGGCGGCGGTGTTTTCCATGCGTCTCGGGGCTCGAATTCGGTGCCTTTGAACGCGACATCGAGCATATGCTGTGGGCGTGTGAAGTCCACGAAGCCGCCGGCCATCGCAGCGACAACGCCGACAAATCCGACCAGAACAATGATCAGGATGAACATGAAATTGGCGAATTTCTGAAATCCACCACCACCGATTTTATGAGGTGCGACATCCCAATCCTCGACCTCAGGCGACATCGTCTGCGGCTCGGGCGCGGGTTGTGACCGGGGCTGGGGAGCCGGGGCTCGCTGAGGTTTCTGGGCGGGTGCGGGCTCAGCAGCCGGCGCCGGATCGGGCGACTCGACGGCTCCCGCATCGGGGTCGAATTGAGGAGCGCCCTTTCCGAAATCTGGATCCACGAGATCTTCGGCCGGCCCGAATTCTCCACCCTGCTGGGCGAATGGATCCCGACGTTCTTCCGCGGGAGCAGCGGCCTGAGCAGGTGGCGGTGCTGCGCTCGGCGGTGGCTGAAATGCCCTGGGGCCAGCAGGTCCGGGACCAGCCTGAGGTTCCAGCACGTCCTCACTGGCAGCGGGTGTCGCGGTTTTTTCAAAAGCCCCGCCGAAAGGATCGGCTTCATCTTCGACTGCTTCTGACTCGGGCGGAGCCGGCTCTTCCCCTTCGAATAAATCAATGCCTTCGTCTGTCTGCGCCTGAGTTTCGGGCTCGTCCTCGGCTTTCTCTTCGGCCATCTTGGCTTTGCCAGCCAGCGGGAAGGGCACAAAATCACCCTGAGAGCTGCGAGACTTGAACGGATTGGGGGTCGACTCTCGACTCTGTGCAGGAAATCCCATCTGGGTGCGTCGCGCCGCGTCTTCGTCAAACTCCTCGTCTTCGTCGACGACCTCCGAGCCAGGTCCACTCGGCTCTTTTTCGGGTTTCTTGACGGATTGCTCGAAGGCATCGTCGAGGTCTTCAGCCACGCTATCTTCGAAAAGATGCTCACCGAGTTCCTGCGTCGGCGGATCCGCGACGCCTTCATTCTTGTAGTAGACCTCGGCCTCACCGTCTGCGCTGCGGCGCACTCGAAACGTATGATTGCACCGGGAGCAGCGAACTTTCGAGCCTTTCTCGGTGATCTTCGCGTCGGGGAGATTGAAAGCGGTGTCGCATTCGGGACAGCGGACGATCATCGGACATCCTCAGACAAATTGGGCTAGAGCCATAGTATTTTTCTTCGCGGGCGATTCCGCAAGTAGGGATTGGACATCCATACCGGGCGCGCCGAATCTTGCTCAACGGCTCGTGGGAACGTCGTCATGGGGGCGAGAGACGTTACCCGGGCGCGAGGGTTGTACTTCGCGAAGCTCAGTCTCGAGCCGCTTGACCGTGGCTTCGAGGTCGGTGACGCGACCCTGGAGTTGATGAATTTCACGGCGCATCTCGGGCACGTGCGTCAACTGGTCGACGGCGTCTCGCATGCGGTCATCGACGCGCGCTTGCATCTCATCGAGAGAGCGCTGGGTCGACTCGATGAAGTCGCGAACAGCTTTCCCACTCTCCTCGAGAACATCTGCTTTTCGTTTGACCTCGTCCTGAAATTTGGTCACCGGCACCTGGATCTTCTGCATGATGTCTTCGCCAGACTGCTGGATGATGTAGCGAAGAGAAGCGAGCGGCAGGAGCCGTTTATGCGCTTTTTCTTGTTCGAAGATGATCTGCGCCAGGGTGACGTTGGTCAGATCCTCTTTGGTCGAGTTATCGATGATTCGAATGTCCTCGCCGTCTTTGACCATGTCGGCGATTTCATCGAGCGTGATATACGTACTCCTCTCGGTATCGTAGAGCTTTCGATTGGAGTACCGCTTGATGATTTTGGTCATCGAATGCGCGCCTCGGAGAGGGGGCGAAGGAAATCAGAAGTCGACACCAGCCGAGAACGTGGCCTGCGAGACGTCGGCGATCACGCCTTCGAGCACGAAGCTCATGACCCAGACGTTGAGTCGCGCCCCGAAGAAGAAACGATTCACCGTGGTGTCGTACTGCTCGAAGACGAATTCGGGATTGAAGGTCGTCGCCCCGTCACGTCGAGGGTTGGCTGTTCCCGAATCACCGCGATCGAATTGAGGCGAGCGCGGATCTTGAGGATAGGCGTTCAAGAGTCGGCTCGACGTGATGATCGCCAGAATCTGGTAGCCGAGATAGGGGGTGATCGACATGACGCCCGAGATTCCGAAGGATTTGGAGGCGGACATATCGCCGCCTGCCGTCACCATGTTGAGCTCGGTCGATCCCAGTAGATTATTGACGCTGCCGCGAATCGCGAGGTCGGGAAAGTAGACAAACCCTTCATTCAGCGCCCATTTGACATCCGCGCCGAGTGTGAAGAGTTCCGAGTCGAAGAGGTAGCCAAAATTGCCAGCAATTTCGAATGAAAATGGCAGCCCTTTGCGCACCTGAAGATGCCCCGAGAAGAGCGAGGAAGATGGATTTCGATCCTCGACGCCCACCTGCCAGTACTCTTCGTCATTGGGGATGAAGCTCAACGAGGTGAGGAAATTGACCGCGAAGCCAGCCTCACCGAGCGTTTCGGCCGGAGCGGCGATACGAGGTCCAAGTACCTGACCGAGGTCTTTGCTCAATCCCTCGAAAAGCTGCCGGTTCGGGTTCACCTCGCCACATGCGTTCACGCAGGATCCGCCATCGGGGGCGAATTCCTGGGGGTCGAATTCGGCAAAGCGCGAGAGCACGATGTCGTTGCCCAGAGCCGCAGCATTCGGCGAGATCATCACCGTCGCGAGGAAGACCACGAAAAACGAGAGAGCCAGCCGGCTGATGCGTTTATTGCCTGACATTCACAATCCTCCGAGGGCAGTCTCGCGCTCGAGTCCTGCGCGTCTCGCCGCAAGGCGTGTCAGCGTCGGAGTGACGTCACGAAGACCGTTCCTTATCCAGATGCCTATCCATCTAGCACCGGCTTGGACTGAGCGTCAAGGATTCCGAGCCGATCATGCACCCGGATTGTTTTTGAATCTGGGCCGACCGGTCCTGCATCTACAGGGCGAGCGCCTCCACTGCTTGTCGTGTACGTGCGGTAATATTTCGCCGCAGGGGAAAACGAGCGATTGTGATTTTATTTAACGTTTGTTAAACAAACCGCCGGCGAGGCGGAATCAGGCATGGCAATCTCGATACAAGACAGCATAGCGGGCGAAGAAATGCCCGAGATCGCGACGCGAATCATGTGCGCGGCGATCGATCTCTTCGGGCGAAAAGGCTACACGGCGACGAGCGTGCGTGAAATCGTGCAGAGCGCCGACGTCACAAACCCCATGCTTTACTACTACTTCGAGAGTAAAGAAGGCCTTTTTCACAAGACGATCGAATATCTGCTGCGCCGGCGCTCTGAGAGTCTCCGCGAAGTACTCGAAGACGAAGAAATCACATTTGCACAAACATTGCGCCGAATTGTGGATTTTCATCTCGATTCGATATGCGACAGTCCTGAGATCCTGACGTTCTTCTATGCGTTCGTTTTCGGACCGCGAGAGAGTCGACCGGACTACGAGATTCGGGAGTCCGTCGAAGAGGTCAATCAGATGATTGCCGCGTTCTTCGAAAGGGCCGTCGAGGACGGCGTTTTCGAACCCGCTGAACACGCGAGCGATAGTTACGAACTCGCCGAGAGCCTGCTCGGACAGATCAGCTTTCACCTGATGCGTGCGCTCAAGGAACTCGAAGATGCCAGAGACGACGAGGAACGGCAGGAATTGCTCGTACGTCACACCGGAGAAGCCGCTCGCGACCGGCTTTTGAGGTTTTATCTGAACGGAGCAGGTTCACACCTGAAGTGATCCCATGAAAAGACTACGAATATGGCACTGCGGCGTGCTCTTCGTCACACTCGCCCTTGGATGGGGATGTGATTCGGGCGAGAAAGAAGCCAGGCCAGACACCAAAGTAGCGGCGATTCCGGTCGAGACGATGATTGTGACCGAGCGGCCTTTTGTCGACCGCGTCGACGTCTCGGGCGTCGTTCGGCCACTCAACGAAGTTCGGGTCGCCGCCGAAGCGCCCGGGCGTGTGCTTTCGGCTCCTTTCGAAGAAGGCGAGCGCGTCAAGCGCGGTAAGCTCCTGCTGCGCGTCGATTCGCAGGTCGACTCGGCGCGTATCGACGTGCTGAAGAATCAAGTTTCGACCGCCGAGCGCGAATTCGAGCGAACCAAAACTCTGGCGAAGCAGGGTCTTGCGACACCCCAGCAGCTCGACCAGGCCGCGTCTGCCGTCGATCAGGCTCGGCTGAGTCTCGAGCAGATTCGCGTCGCCGTCGGGAAATCGACCGTGCGCAGCCCCATCTCGGGCTATATCGCCGTGAAGTCGGTCGAGAAGGGAGAATACGTAGGGCCCGGACAGCAGCTCGCCCACATCGTCCAGTACGACACCGTGAAGATCGAGGCGTCGGTACCCGAGAGCGACATTCGCTTCATCACCGAGGAAAAAGAAGTCGAGATCTATCTGCCGGCGCTCGAGAAGAGTTTTTCTGGGAAGGTCAAGCAACGTGCAATCGTCGCGTCTGAACGCACGCGGACCTTTCCGGTCGAGATTCACGTGCCAAACCCAGGTCGACAGATCCTGCCCGGCATGCGAGCTCGCGTCATCGTTCCGCGCAAGGATTACGGAAACGTCGTCGTCGTGCCGAGAGATGCGATCCTCAAGGGCTTCGACCGCGAGGAGGCCATGGTTCTCGAGAGCGATGAAGACGAAGGTGAGGCCATGGTCCACGTCGTCGAAGTGGGTCCGAGCGCCGGCAGCGATGTCGTCGTGCTCGATGGGCTCGAAAAAGGCGAACGACTGATCGTCAAGGGACATCGAGGTCTCGCCGAAGGCACGCGAGTTCGCGTGGTCTCGCAGACAGAAACCGAAGGTCGTGGCGGGCAAGCTCCCGAAGCAGCAAAGGCCGAGGGCGATGAAGAGCCTGTGAACGAAGAAGTCGCCGAAAAATAGGCAAACGCGTTTCAAAGCCGCACCAGGCATGCCGGAAAGATCATGAAAATCACGAATTTTTCTATCTCGCACGCGACTACGGTCTATGTGCTGATCGCGATCATCACGATCGGCGGGCTGATCTCGTACAACCGTCTGCCTCGCGAGGCAGCGCCCGATATCGCCATTCCCATGGTGATCGTGAGCACCCCGTATTTCGGCGTCTCCCCAGCAGATATCGAAACGCTCGTGACTCAGCCCCTCGAGAACGAATTCGCGGGGCTGCGAGACATCGAAAAGATGACGAGCACCTCGGCTGAGAGCGTCTCGCTCATCACCCTCGAATTCGATCCCGAGATCGACATCGATGATGCTCTGCAAAAGGTGCGGGACAAAGTCGACAAGGCCAAGCCCGAGCTTCCGCCCGACGCCGAAGACCCAGAGATCATCGAGATCAATGCCAGCGATTGGCCGGTGATCATCGCCAACGTCTCCGGGAATATGGATCCCGTGCGGCTCAAAGAACTCGCCGAAGAAATTCAGGACGATATCGAGAAGGTCTCGGGCGTCTTGCGGGTCGACATCGCCGGGGGCGTCGAGCGGGAGATTCAGGTGCTCGTCGATCCTGCGCTCCTGCATCATCACAAACTCTCGCTGAACGACGTGATCAATAAGATCCGCGCCGAGAATGTGAACTTGCCCGGCGGCAGCATCGACGTCGGCCCCATGAAATATACGGTCCGTGTGCCCGGTGAGTTCGAGCGAGTCAGCGAACTCGAGGATATCGTCATCAAAGCCAAAGGCGGCGAGCCCGTCTATCTACGCGATGTCGCGCGGGTCGAAGACACCTATAAAGACCCCAAAACCTACAGTCGGTTGACGAGCTGGAAAGAGATCGACGGACAACGAATCGAACAGACTCAGACCAACGTCTCGCTTTCGGTCGTCAAGCGAGCCGGCGAGAATATCATCGATATCGCAGACGCCTCGAAGGACGTGATCGCTGAGTACGAGACGCGGATCCCCGAGGGCGTCAACATCGTCATCGTCAACGATATGTCCAAGCAGGTGCGCGACCAGGTCCACGACCTCGAGAATAATATCATCTCGGGGCTCCTCCTGGTCTTGATGACGCTCTTCTTCTTCATGGGTGGAGCGCGCAACGCATTCTTTGTGGCGATCAGCGTTCCGCTCTCGATGTTAATCACCTTCCTGGTGCTGCAGATGCTGGGGATCACCCTGAATATGGTGGTGCTCTTCAGTCTGGTCCTGGCCCTGGGAATGCTCGTCGATAACGCGATCGTGATCGTCGAGAATATCTACCGGCACGCGACGATGGGTAAAGACCGTATGCAGGCTGCACGGGACGGTGTCGCCGAGGTGGGTTGGGCAGTCGTGGCTTCCACGGCGACGACGGTCTTTGCCTTTTTGCCCATGGTCTTCTGGCCGGGCGTCATGGGCGAATTCATGGGCTATTTGCCCAAGACGGTGATCATCACCCTCTTGAGCTCGCTCTTTGTGGCGTTGATCATCAACCCTGTCCTCTGTGCGACCTTGCTCAAAGTCAAAGACGGCGAGACCTACGAAGAAGACGCCGTACCGGACAATCGTATCTATCGAGTTTATCGTCGGTCGCTGGCGTGGTCGCTCGAACACCGGTGGCTGATCGTCGGTCTCTCGATCGTCTCGCTCGTCGGCACGTTCATGGCATTCGGCCAGACCAATAACGGCGTCGAGCTCTTCCCCGAGACGACTCCTGAACGCTTTGAAGTCGCGCTCGAGACACCCGATGGCACGCGCCTCGAGACCACCAATCAATTGATGACGAGATTGGCCGAACCGATCGGCACCAAGCCCGAGCTCGTCGAAGCGGTGGTGATCGATGCCGGCGTGCAGGGCGGCGGGGGCGGCATGGGCGCGAGCGGCAATGCCTCTCACTACGGGAAAATCACCATCGACATGGTCGACGCAGCCGACCAACCGTCGAATCCGCTCGACTTCATGGACGAGCTTCGCGCCCTCTATGCCGACGTCGCCGGCGCGACGATCATCTTGAATAAAGAAAACATGGGACCGCCAGCAGGCAAGCCGGTGAACGTCGAGATCGTCGGCGATGACCTTCAGGTACTCGCCGATATCGCGAGAGAGGTGAAGACCAAGATTCGCCCGATTCCGGGGATTATGGATCTCAGCGACGACCTCGAGCTTTCACGACCCGAAGTGCACGTAGTCGTCGATCGAACGCGCGCCGCAGTTGCGGGTGTCGATACCCGCACGGTGGCGCAGACCGTACGTACTGCGATCAATGGGACCGAAGCCTCAGTCTACCGTGAAGGCGAAGACGAATACGACATCATGGTCAAATTGCCCGAGGAGAGTCGTCGCAGCCTCGAAGACATCTCGAACCTCTTTATTGTCGACCGCGACGGAATTCAGATTCCACTGGTCGAAGTCGCCAAAGTCGAGATCAAAGGCGGGGCCGGGTCGATCCGACACAAGGACCAGGACCGCGTCGTGAGCGTGAGCGCCAATGCCGCCAAGGGCTATCTGCCGGCGCAGTTGTTGGGCGAGGTGCAGAAAACACTCGTCGATATGGAGGTCCCGGCCGGATACGAGATTCGATACACCGGCGAAAACGAGGATCAAAAAGAAGCAGCTGATTTCTTGAGCATGGCCCTGCTCTTTGCGCTCTTCTTGATCGCGCTGGTGCTGGTGACTGAATTCAACAGCATTTTGCAACCTCTGATCATTCTCGGCAGCGTGATCCTGAGCCTCATCGGGGTGCTCTGGAGCCTGATCCTCTCGGGCGAGCCTTTCGGCATCATCATGACAGGCATCGCGGTCATCAGCCTCGCCGGGGTGGTGGTCAACAACTCGATCGTGCTCATCGACTATGCGAACCAGCTCAAAAAGAAGGGACACTCGACCTTCGAGGCCGCTCTGGTTGCGGGGCTCGTTCGGTTCCGACCCGTTCTGTTGACGGCGGCGACGACGATCCTCGGATTGGCTCCGCTGGTCTTTGGGGTGGCGCTCGACTTCGTCAATACGCAGATTGTCGTGGGTGGTCGTTCGGTCGAAATGTGGGGGCCGATGGCTCGCGCGGTCTCGGCCGGTCTGCTGATCGCGACCGTGCTCACGCTGATCGTGGTTCCTGTACTTTTTGCACTCTTCGACGATATCTCGACCCGGATCAGTGGCTTTCTGGGTCGACGCGGTGCAGCGGCGGCAGCGCTGATGATCGCGCTCTCGCTTCCGTGGGTTGCCAACGCGCAACAGAATCCAGCGACTGAAAAGCCCGAGGCAGATGCCGTCGAGGCAGACGAAGAAATCCCGGGTTTCATGACCCCCGACGATATCGAGGAACAGGAGAATATCTTTGGAGATACAGCAGTCGACCTGGCTGCTTTCGACATCGGCAGCTCGCGCACGATGAGTCTTGCCGAAGCTCGTGAGACGGTGCGCGAACAAAACCTCGACCTGGCCGCTGCCCGCACGCGAATCGAATTCGCGCAGGCATTCATCAAGCAGGCGTATTCGACGTTGATCCCGTCATTTCGGGCCAATGCTTCGTATGTGGTGAACCAGGAGGAAATCATTGCCGATTTCGGGGTGCCCGAAGGTCTCTTGCCCCCGGGACAAGAGCCAGACCCGGTGGTCATTCAACCGCAGACCATCTGGAATTGGTCGGTCTCAGCCTCGCTCACCGTCAATTTTCGTGCCCTCTCGCTGATTCAGCAGGCCTATCTTCAGGAAGACCTCGCCGGCACTCAGATTTCGGCGGCCGAGCGTTCACTCGATCTCGCCGTTCTCGAAAATTATTTCGCGCTTCTGAGTCTTCGCCGGGTCATGGAGATCGCAGGTGAACAACTCGCGTCTGCGAAGACCCTTCTGGCGGCCACCAGGGCGCGACGAGATGCCGGCACCGTCAACGAATTCGAGGTGACGCGCGCCAATCTGCGCGTCGTACAGAGCGAGAAGGAGCTTGAGAACGCGCGACTCAGCTTCATGAAGGCCCGAGAGGGGCTCGCCAATCTGCTGCAGAGCGAAGCGAATTTCGACGTGTCGACTCCTCAGATCCCGATCGAGAATGTCGACCGTGAAACGGTACGGACGACCGCGCTCGAACGCCGCGCCGATGTAAGTCAGGCGGCGATGAATATCGAGCTGGCCGACCATCAGATCGATGAAATCTGGTACAAATATCTGCCGAGCCTTTCGGCGAATTTTCAATTTTCTGACAGCAAAGACACGGCGTTGAACGCGCTCGGACCCCAGTGGACGCTGACACTCTCGGCGAGCTGGCTCATCTGGGACGGTGGATTTCGTGAGGGAGAGCTGGCGCAGAAGAATGCCGACCTCGTGCGCGCGCAGATTCAAGAAAAAGCGGTGCGCTCGCGCATCCAGACTGAGATCGAACAGGCGTGGGATGATTATCTTTCGCGCCAGACGCAGGTCGAATCAGGTCGAACTCAGGTCGAGCTGGCCGAGGAAGCCGTGCGGCAGGCCAACCTCGCCTACAAATACGGGGCGACGACCCAGCTCGACGTGATCAACGCCGAGAATCAGCTTACGATCGCAAAGATTTCACTCGCGCAGGATGAGCTGTCGCTGCAGCTCTCCGCCGAAAAGCTACGTAATCTATCTGGCGATGTCCCGAGATAAGCCCTGTCCAGAGTGCGGTGAACCCACCGACGAGCGCGTTCGCCCGCTGCGCGCGACGATCGGATTCATCCTGGTCGTGACCGGGCTCTTGCTCTTCTTGATGACGCTCGGCGCGAGCTTCGTCTTGAGCGTCTACGGTGTGTTCATGATGGCGCCGCAGCGCCGGTGTACTTCGTGTCGATGGCGCGAATGATCAGTGCCGACTATCTGGCACATCGACACCCATATCCCGATATTTACGAATCTTGTTGCGAATCGTTCGAAGGCTTACGCCGAGTGCTTCGGCCGTGCTCACCAATCCGTTTACTATGGTGAGAGCGCGATCGGTGGTATAAGTGCGGAGTCGACCAGTTACACTCGGTCCGGGTAGGGATGGCTACCAAATCTCAGAAAGTGAAATTGGGGATCTTCGTCACGGCTTTCTTTGTGCTCTTCGGCGGGACTCTCGTTGTTTTTGCCGGCATGAAGGTGTGGGAGGACAAGGACGAATATAAGATCTACTTTTCGGATTCGGTGAGCGGGCTCGAGCTCGGCGCCCCGGTGAAGCTGCGGGGCGTTCGCGTCGGTACCGTGACGGATATCGCCGTCGATCCCGACGAGATCGAGCGAGTGCGGGTCGACGTCGAATTACGACCTGAGACGCCGATGAAGGTCGACAGCCGCGCAACTCTGCAGTTTCAGGGCATTACTGGTTTGAAATTCATCGAAATTTCAGACGGCACGGAAGACGCGGATCCACTGCCCGAGGGCTCGGTGATTCCCCAGGGCGAGACGGCGCTCTCGCGGATCACGGGCCGGGCCGACGACATTTCGATCAAGGTCGAGCAGGTGATGAACAATCTACTGGACATCACGCGTGAACAGAATCGGCGACGCATCGACAGCATCCTGAATGAAACCGATCTGGCGCTCAAAAACTTCAACGAACTCTCGGAGAGAATCGTTGCCCTGAGCGATGGAGTCCTCGAGCTCATCAACGACAATCGCGGCAACATCCGGCGTACGCTCACGAGCATCGAGGGTACGTCGCGCAGCGCCGAGCAGACCATGCAATCGGTCGAAGGCCTCGTTCGTGAGGTTCGCTCGACGATGAAGGGCATGCAGTTCGAAGAGACCATGGCCAACCTGAACGAGACGAATTCAATGGTTCAAGAGCGGCTGCTCAACGTCGATTTTTCAGGCACTCTGCAGCGAGTCACTGAAAAATCGACGTTGAGCAGCCGCTCTTGAACCATTGA
>CAYFTY010000016.1:0-14736 GCA_964346045.1 uncultured Bradymonadales bacterium
TTGTTCGATCAGATACCCGTTGCCATCGTACGAATAGCCCGTCTCGTAGCCGACGTGCTCGTTATACGTGTAGGCAAAGACATGGCAGCGAAGTGCGCGTGCGAGCCGCCCCGAAAGGCCATGATGCTCCCCCACCCACTGATTGATGTCGCGGGATGTCGAGTTGTCGTTCGTGCCGATCACCAGGAGTGATGCGGGCAGGCCGGCCCGAATCAGCCAGTGCATCGCCCGGTATTCGCGGCCTTCGCCGAGCTCGGCGAGGAATTCCTGCACAACCTGATATGAAATTTCATGGATGGCGGGATCCGTCCTCTCGACGAAAAAACCTGCATGAAAACCCAACATTAGCTTCCTCGAACTGGCTCCTGCTTCAGGATCAGAGAACACCTGCTCAGGGTCAACCTGAGATTCCGCGTGAGTTTCGAGTCTTGCTTGAAATCGGGGCAAAACGTGCGCATCTTCGTGGTGTCCATTGAAAGAGAGGAAAACATGAAAAAATTCTGGTTGGTTGCAGCCGATTCGTCACGCGCACGCTTTTTCGAGGCCCGTGACTCGGGTTTCGAAGAGGTCGAAAATCTCGAAAATGAAGATGCGCGCAAATACAATCGCGAGCTGAACACCGATGGTCCTGGCCGCATGGATGACGACGGCACGGGCAAATCAGCCACGGCCGAAAGCGATCGGAAAAGTCAGATGATCGACGATTTTGCCGGCGAGGTCGCCGAGAAGTTGCGCAAGGCGCGAGCCCAGGGCGAGTACGACCAATTCTCGATCGTAGCCGCCCCGAAATTCCTGGGACGTCTGCGAAAGAAGCTCGACAAAGCCACCCTGCAGACCATGCTCGAGGATGTGGGCAAAAATGTGACGGATCAATCTCCCGAAGAGATCAGCGCGCACCTCACCGAAAAGTTCGGAGGATCAGGCATCACGCCGACCAAACCGCCCGCCTGAGCTTATCGCCGAGCGGCTTCGAGAGCTTCGTCGACCATGATCGTGGCCTCGATCGGATCTTGCCATCGCTCGACTATCTCGTCGCTGAGGCTGTGCAGCGGGTCGAAATAGGTGAAATACTCTCCCGGCTTCACCGATGGGGCGGTATAAACCGAGATACCGGTCTCGCGATTATAATGCTCGAAGGAGTGAGAGACGCGTTTTCCGCCGCCGCCTGGCGCATCGACCACAAAGGTCGGTGTGTTGAAACCGGCACAGGTACCGCGCACGTGCTTCTCGATGTCGAGGTTTCGCTGCACTGAGGTGCGCAGGTCTTCGACACCGCTCACCATGTCGTGCTGGTAGACGTAATACGCGTGAACGTTTACCTCGGCGAGTCGCTTGACCAACACGGTCATCGTCTCTTCGTCGTCGTTCACCCCGGTCTGCAATACAGACTGGTTGCGCACGACGATTCCGCGCTCGAAGAGCACATTCATTGCACGACGTGTGATCTCGGTGATCTCGTTGGGCGTATTGAAATGCGTGTGCAGGCAGACGTGCTTATGCAGCTTACGGCCAAGGTCGTTCACCTCGGTGAGTGCATCGAGCCATTTCTCGTCCGAGAGGATCTTCATCGGCATCACCGCCGGTCCCTTCGACGCAAATCGAATGCGCCGAATATTCGGGATCTCGAGCAGGCGTGTACCGATGTTTCGGATATGCTTGGCGGCCAGGTTATATGCGTCTCCGCCACTGATCACGATATCCTCGAGCTCGGGGCGGCTCGCGATGTATTCGAAAGCTTGTTCCCAACGTTCGTAATTCACCTTGAGGTCGACCTTCTCGACCGTGTCGGTATCGACCCCGATTGCGTAGCTGCGCGTGCAAAAGCGGCAGTACACCGGGCAGGTATTCAGTGGCAAAAAGAGCGCCTTGTCGGGATATCGATGCGTGAGGCCCGGGACAGGGGCGTCCTGCTGCTCGTGGAGTGAGTCGAGCTTGAGCATCGGGTGGTTCCTGGTCAGCCTCGAGGCTACCGGAATGAACTGCGTGCGAATCGGGTCGTCCCAGGGGTTATCCCAGTCGATCAAACTCAAGAGGAAGGGCGTGACACGCACTGCCATCGGGGCGAGCTTGAAGCCCTTTGCCGCGTCTTCGATGAATTCGGTCGGTGCGATGCCGTCGAGCATTTCGAAGAGTTTCGCCTCTTTGTAGAGGCTATTCTTCATCTGCCAGCGATAGTCGAGAAAGGTCTCTTCATCGACGTCGAAGGTATCACGCCAGAACTCACCTTCGAGCATATTTCGGTGCTCGAGCAAGCTCGGATCCGCGGGTGGTTTGACCTTGCGAATCTCGGGGGGCGCCGCGTGTTTTTTCTGGGTTTCGGGGGTATCGAAAGTCTCTGCAGTTGCCATTTGCTCCTCCTCGTAAAGAGGCGGCTGCACCAGCACTGCAGGTCAGACGCGTCGCGTCTTGGAGACTCAGCGGTACTGGCAACAACACACCAAAATCAGCTCTTCGCCCGCAGGCGAAGTTCAGAAAATGGCGCGGCGGGCCGTAACCGCAATCCGAGTCCACACCTCCTCGAGCGAGAAGGTCCGGCACCCAGAGCTTCTCAGAATCGATGTCTTTGTGCAAGCCGAGAGCCGGCTCATACCCAGACTACGACTCCTTTCGGCTCGGTGACCTCCTGCAAATCCCGGCGCGCATCTTCGAGCGAATCGTGATCGTGGTCGACGATCGCAAAACCGCGCCAGCGGCCTACGCGGCCGAGTCGGGCCGCGAGTTTGGAGTCGTTCACACGCACTTCACCCGGGCTTTCGTACCAGGGTAGTTGTTCGAGCACGGAATCAAAGAGTTCGACCGCGGCCTCGTACGGGCCGACCTCGAGCACCCGCTCGTGCTCGAGTTCTGCGAGCCATTTTCGTCCCGGGGTCAGTAGCATCAGCCGTAGCCGAAACCCCTTGGACGGCTCGTAATGGCGCACGATTGCCATGTACCAGATATGTGTTGATTCCTCTCTGACCTGAATTCTGCTGCGACCCATTTCTCCTCCATGGAAATCCAACACTTCGAAGCAGACGTTCTCCACGCCCTCTTATAGGTTTTCGGCCAGATTCGAGGTTCGTTGCGAAAAAATTCAGACTCTTTCGCAGGCATTCTTCCAGGATGTTGAAATCATGGCGGTTTGGGTGTCTGATTCGACAGCGTTCGATTCCAGAAATTGCCCGGATTCTGATCGGCTCGCGCCATGGCGAATTCGAGAGCTCGCATATCGCGGACTTTTCCATGTCTTCCCCATGTTACGAGGCTTCCCCATTTTCCACGTCTTTCGAGCCAGTGCGTGCTCGCCGCATGAGATGGCCTTTCGTGTCGTCTCGAGCATCACGAAGGACAAAGGGTTCGACAGCGGGCCCGCATCGGCTGGAAACCCTGAGCGCACGTGGTAACGTGCCTCGACCCGATGATGGAGCAGACTATGAAAGCGTGGAGCGTCCAGGAGTCCTTTGGCGTAGAGAACCTCTCGCTCGTCGAGCGCGATGAGCCCGAACTCGGTCCGCAAGATGTCAGACTCGAGATGAAGGCGATGTGCCTGAACTATCGAGATCTCATGATGGTCAAAGGCCATTACAACCCCCGGCAGCCGTTGCCTCTGGTGCCGCTCTCGGATGGTGTGGGCGTGATTTCAGAGGTCGGCGATGATGTCGAGCATTGGAAGGTCGGTGACCGCGTCTGCCCGGCCTTCAACCAGAGCTGGCACGCTGGCGAGCCCACCAAATCCAAATTTGCAGGTACGCTCGGTGGTCCGCTCGATGGAACTCTGCGTGAGTCGATGGTCGTCGATGCCGGCGGACTCGTCGCCGTCCCAGACTATCTCACCGATGCCGAAGCCGCATGTCTTCCGTGTGCGGCCGTGACCGCCTGGAATGCCCTGGTGACCTATGGCGACGTGACGGCCGGCGATACCATACTCGTGCAGGGAACAGGCGGTGTTTCGATATTCGGCCTGCAGATTGGCGTTGCACTCGGAGCCCGTGTCATCGCGACCTCGTCGAGCGACGAGAAGCTCGAGAAAGTTCGCGAAATGGGCGCATGGAAGACCATCAACTATCAAGAAAATCCCGACTGGGGTCGCAAAGTGCGCCGGGAACTCACCGATGGAGGCGTCGATCACGTCGTCGAGATCGGGGGAGCCGGCACGCTCGAACAATCTCTCGAGGCTGTACGTATCGGCGGGCAGATCTCGGTCATCGGGGTGTTGGGCGGCGTGAAAGAAGAACTCAGCGTGATCCCGATCTTGATGAAGGGCGTACGACTACAGGGGATTTTCGTCGGTCATCGCGAGAGCTTCGAGGCGATGAACCGCGCCTTTGAGGCTCATGAAATCAGGCCTCAGATCAGCGATCGATTTGCTTTCGACGAAGCCGTTGGAGCATTCGAACTCATGCAGCGAAGTGGTCATTTCTCAAAAATCGTCATCGAGGTCTGAGATGGCCAAAGCGAGAGATTACCTCATTGCGCTGCCCGGCATCGCCGTCTGCTCAGCAATTGTCACGACCATTGCGACCACGGTTGTCCCGGGGTCGATCTCCTGGGCTCAGCATCAGCGGACTCCATACGTTGCTCGGTGATTCCCATCATCTCTTTCGTCCTGTGGTTGAGCGTTTGTGTCGTCCCTTCTGGCTCAACGGTGCCGCGACGAAATTCCATTTCCCGATGGTCTGGCCGAGTCTCGATGCTCAGAAATACTCAGAATTGTTCTCTGCCGCGAAGACGGGCGTAGTGCTACGGTGTTTCAGTACTCAATGAACGCACTCGAACATGGCGGTCCAACATGAAACTCTTTTCATCCAGGCGTATTTTTTCATCGATTCTGGCGGTCGCATTTGCGCTTTCGCTCGTGGCCTGCGGAGCCGACGATCCCATCCCGACCACGACCGAAGAAAACAACACGAATAACGTCGACAACACCAACAATCAGACCGAAGAAAACAATACGAATAACGGCAACAACACCAGCAATCAGAACGCCTCGAATAATAACAATACGCTCGAGTGCCAGGATGATACGCAGCTCTGCGAGAGCTCGTGCGTCGATACGATGATGGACCCCCAAAATTGCGGAGATTGCGGCGTCATCTGCGGCGAATCGTCGAGCTGCGATGGTGGGGCATGTGTTTGCGATGGGACTTCGAGCGACTGCAATGGAGACGCAAGCGACGGTTGTGAATGCCCGGCTGGCTGCGATGGCACCGAGTGCGCGGTCGAGGAGACCTGCAGCTATGACACGGCCGGCTCATGTGGCCAGGACGATGGTCTCTGGTGTTCGAGCGGATCGTGTGAGCCCTGTGAGGCCGGCATGAAGAATTGTGACCTGACCGGCACCTGCGAATGCGAGGGCGAGTGCGAGGGAATGCAGTGCGCGGCTCAATCATGCACCTACGAAGAAGAGAACGCCTGCAACGGGGACGATACCATGTGGTGTAGCAGCGTCGCGCAGGACACATGCGTGTCTTGTTCGCAGGGGTTTTTCAACTGCAATAATAAGCTTGGCTGCGAGTGCGATAGCGCCGGCTGCGACGGAGAACTCTGCGCCGGCAGTTGCATGAGCGGACTTGCTGAGGAATGCCCGTGATTATCCCGCGCTTCCGGTTGGCCCGGCGGACTGCCGGGCGAGCCGGACCGCTGGTAGATGCCACCACGGAGCCCACGGATGTTCGTGATGCTCGAGGTGGTAGCCAAAGTGATAGCAGGTCAGAAAACTCAGCCACGGGGCGTAGTCATTCGACCGGGCGTGATGCTCGTTTCCAGGATCGCCGCGATGAGGAAGGTAGGTGCCGAAGTAAAATAGTTGCAGCGTAGAGAGCAGCGCCGGTGCGACCCAGAAGACCAGCAGGTTGAAGACCGAAATCCCGAGGAGATGCTCCATCACGTTGAACGCGACCGCCATGCCGATAATCTGCCAGATCGTGACATAGTTAAATACGAAATGCAGATACCAGCGCCCGAACCCCTGGTGGTCGCCGTCATGAAAATCGGGGTCTTCCCCGACATGCCCCGGTGCATCGTGGTGTTCGTGATGCCTGCCCAGCATCTTCTTGAACGAAAAGAGCGCGTAGAAGGTCACGGCCAGAGTCCCGAACGTATCGTTGAGCCATTTGCTGCGAGGCGCGACGATACCGTGCATCGCATCGTGCGCCGTGATGAAGAGGCCCGTGTAGAGAAAGGTCTGCAGGGCGACGGCAGGCATCACCCAGAGATACGTCGTTGGCTCGTGCCATGCGATGTCGCGGGTGACCAGGAAGACCAGGCTCGCAAGCCACGAGCCGATCACCAGCACGCTGGCACCGACCCCTTTGGCCTGCCAGTGTGGGATGTCTTTTGAAATGTGAGTGTTCTCTGCCATGGCGCGCTCCAGCTGCTCTTGAGATGCGCGCAGCCCGCGCGAGTTACGCGAGATCGATGAATCTTCCAGAAAGGTCGAAGCCCACCGAGGTCTCGAGCCAGCGCGAGGTGTCGCGTACCTGATCCATCGACACGCCGGTCTCGATGGCCATGCTCTGCATCAGATTCAGCAAATCTTCGGTGCCGAGATTGCCGGGTGCGCCCGGCGCATACGGGCAGCCGCCAAGACCTCCTACCGAACTGTCGAAATTGCGGATCCCTTCGATATAGCCGGCGAAGGCATTGGTGACGGCCAGCCCATGCGTGTCGTGCAGGTGCAGGGCGACGTTCTCGGTGCCCCATTCGGCGACCGCGCGTCGTGCACCTTCGCGTACCTGCAGCGGCTGGCCTACCCCGGTCGTGTCGCCCAGTGAAATCTGCGAGGCGCCAAAGTCCAGAAGCTTGCTCCCGATCTCGAGGACTCGCCCGAAGTCCACGTCGCCATCGTACGGGCAGCCAAAGACGGTACTCACATAGGCTCGAACCTCGGCACCATCCGCGCGAGCCGCCGAGATGACCTCTTCGAGGCCTTCGAGGCTCTCGGCGATCGATCGATTTACGTTTCGTTGATTATGGGTTTCGCTCGACGACATGAAGACAGCGACGTGTTCGACCCCGTATTCGAGAGCTCGCTCGAGCCCTTTCATGTTGGGCACGAGCGCCCAGTAGTTGACGCCGTCTTCTTTTTCGAGTGCGGCCGCAACCTTGTCGGTATCGGCCATCTGGGGAACCCATTTCGGGTGTACGAACGAGCCGATTTCGATGTTTTTGAGGCCGCTTTTTACGAGCCTTTGAATCAGCTCGACTTTGGCCTCGACCGGCAGCAAAACGGACTCGTTCTGCAGGCCGTCGCGAGGCCCCACCTCATAGATCTTGATATTCTCTCTCACTGCAATCCTCGGTGCCCTCGAGTCGGGCCGAACCTAGTGAGGCTGCGCTGCGGGTGTCAACCGGCATGCGCCCCGATCAGATCTTTCCCTCAGCCTCGAGACGCTCGGTGATGCGGTCGACGAGTTCTTTACTCTCGGCGGTCAGGCGCGTAAACGCCACACCCATACCCATATGCTCGCTCGTGGTATCGACACGTACGACTTCGCCCTCGCCTTCGACCGTTTCGAAATCGTCGAGGATGACCGAGAACTTCAGGTTGACTTTCGTGCCGACCGGAAGTGGGTTTTTCGAGCGAATGAACACGCCGCCCTGAGAGATATTGCTGACGTATTCTGCGATGAATTCCTCGATCGTCTCGAACTCGTGATTCACCGTCGCGCGTGAGTGTTGACGTTGATCATCACTAACTTCCTCGATCGGATTTTCGTCCGTCATAGCGTTCTACTCGTTTTTCAGTGTAGAGCGCATGGTAGCACGGGTTTCGAGTGCTCGCGAGCGCCACCGATCTCTCCGGTTCGAATTCGCGACGCGGCATGCTTCTTTCAAATAATCGCGAAGGTCTGCTGATTGAGAGCGACGAGCGTGTCGTTTTGCCAGAGCTCGCGGAACTCGAGGTAGTAGCCGCCGCGCTCAGCGATCGCGTGAGCATGGTAGAGCAGCGGAGTGGCCGCATCGAGTTTGCCAGGGTCGACGAAGAACTCGGCCGTGAAAGCGATGGTTGCCGTCGGGCGTGGCTGGGTGATGGTGACCAGATAGGTGGGCCAGTGTGCATCGAGAAGGCCAATGATCGAGGCGTAGTCGTGGTGTTCGGCCGGATCACGCTCGCGTACGTATCCCTGAACGATCGGGTTGGAAGAGCCCGAAAAAGGAAAGTCTCCGAAGGGGCGAAACTCGTAGTGTTGGGTGAATACGGGCGCCGGTGGAGCAGGAAGCTGCACGGCGTCGAGTTCTTGCCAGTCAGGGCCGTCTGGCAGGGGGTGATTGTGGATCTTGACGTTTTCGACCTCGCGATCGCGTGCGAGCACGGCGCTGGCCCGGGCGACAAATTCACCCCTCTGACGAAGACGCGCGTCGATGTTGGAAAGGTTATTGCCGCGCCGCAGAATGGTGGTTTCGATCTCGGCGGGCTCGTCATAGAGCGGGCCGCTCAAGTCGCCGTTCAATACGCGCAACACCCGGTCATCTTCGGGCTCCGAGGCTCGAATGGCGCGATAGAGCGTGGCGAGTGTGACGCCGCCGAACGCCCCGCGTCCCTGTTGCCAGCCGTCGGGGATATCGCATCGAAAATGGCCTTCGTCGGTGGGCTCGACGCGCGTTGCTTGCTCGAATTTCGTCATGGTGGCTTCCTCGAACCTTACGGGATTGAGATGCCGATCCAGAGTCTGCGATTCAACGCAGACGGCTCCAGCCACCGAAGTCTGCGTCAGGCTTCGTCTTTACGAAGATGGCCAAAGTCGAAGGCAGACGAGCCTCGGATGCCAGGTCACCCACGATCGGCTGGTCTTCGACCACGGCTCCCGTCGTGTAGCTCGACCACGACCCATCCGAGCACGCATAACAAGTGTCGGTGATGTACAGTTGGTCGAGTCGCACTTCTTCGCCGTGAAAATCCGTGCTGACCTCGACGAAGTCGACACCGGCGGCGTCGATGTCGATCTCGTCGGATTCGAAATTCAGCGATGCGGGGTCGGCGATTTCGCCAAAGACCTCTCCAGGGCTTACGGCTTCGAGCGTATCGAGGTCCACAACGTCTTGATGGCAGTTCACGGCAGGATGCGCAGCACCGCATGCATACTGATTCACACAGGTCGTCACGAAGACTTTGTTTCCGACCGAGCCGGTGACGGTGAAGGCCGGCGAGTATTCGCTTTCGGGGCTGTCTTCCGGGACGATATCGGGCATCCATGAGCGACCGTTGTCGACCTCTTCGAGTCGCCCAAAGGTTTTGTCGCTCGTCATCAGGCATTCGCCCTCGGCGACCGTCTTGCCCTGATTGAAGGCCTGCATCATGCAGTCGCAGTCGGCCTCACTCACCGTCTCGAGGTTTTCGGTCCAGCGCCACACGGCATCTGGCGTCGACACCCGTAGTTCGTCGTAGACCTCGATGACTTCGACATCCTCGCCTTTCTGGCGAAGATGATGCGTGCGATATCCGTCTTTGGTCTTCTCCCAGAGCAGAAACTCGGGCGCCGGTTTGCGGTCGGTGACGAGCGGCTCACGCTCGGTCACCGTGCTTGCGCTCGAGCACGCGATCAGACCAACCATCAAGATGGGAAGAAAGCGTCGCATCAATTTCCGGCGAGGCAGCTCGAGAGTTCGCGCGTCTGAGCCCAACCACAGGTGCCGTTATTGCAACCGCACGAGGTGGTCGGCTCTGCGTAGCATGCGTATTCTGGTCGCCACTCGCAGGTCGAGATCATAGGCTCCGCGGCACAGATCTGCCCGCTGCAGCCACTCACGACGCAATCGGCGTCGGTGGTGCACTCGCTC
This sequence comes from uncultured Bradymonadales bacterium, assembly GCA_964346045.1. Lineage (GTDB taxonomy): Bacteria > Myxococcota_A > Bradymonadia > Bradymonadales > Bradymonadaceae > CAYFTY01. Next base: position 9,760 of record CAYFTY010000016.1, read on the forward strand.
ACGCAAGCGCGCTTGGTGCACGCCCACTGGCCGCCGGTGCAATGACATGTATTACAGCCGTCATCGGCCAGCCGTGAATCTCCGTCCTGGCACACCGCGGGTTGCTGGCAGGTGCCATGCGGGTTGAAGCCCATATTGCAATTCGGAGGCGTTCCGCCGTCTACGCATTCATACGCGCATTCGAGGCCGTCTTCGCACTCGGTGACGTACATCGAGCACGCTTCACCGAGCCCGGCACGGCCCTGGCATTCGCTCTGCGAGCCAAAGGTCTCCCAGCTCTCTGGCACGTTGCAGGGCGAGTCGTATTCGCAGCAGGTATCGTCATTGGGATTTTTGGCCCAGGTGATCTGCTGGATGCAGCGCACATTTGCGGGCGGAGCGACCCACTGGCACGACGGGGCTTCGTTGCACGCGCAGATCTCGCATCCATTGCTGTCGATTTGATTTCCGTAAGGACAGTAGAGCGCGCAGAGCACTTCGCTGCAGGCCGACGATTCACAGGTTCCGCCGGCACATTCGGCCGACACGTAGAAATCGCCGCTTCGCCACGAATACTCCTGCACGATGATCAAGTAGGTACCGGCACGGTCGGCCTCCCACCCGATGTAGCTGTCGTAAGTTCCACCTTCGGGAGAGTCGTCATTGGCTGCCACGAGGTTGCCCCAGGCTCCGCTCGGACGCTGCGGCCCGTAGAGGCCCATGACCGGGTCAAAGCCCGAACTCGTGCTGCCGACGCGCAGGTCGACCACATCGCCCGCCTCGAGCTCGATTTCGTAGCCCTGATACCAGTTTCCGCCCTGCGGCGCGTAGGTGTCGTGGGTGACGTCGTTGACGCCGACACTTCCGCGAAAGTCGGTGTAGAACGCCGTTCGCCAGTCGGCTTTGCCGTCGACTCCGAGCTGCGCCGGAAACTCGACGGGTTTTTTCGAGGTGTCGTTCGTCTCGCCACAGGCGGCGACGAAGAGCGTCATCACACATACAAAAATCAACTGTTTCATCGTCTCTCCCACATGATTCATTTCATCGAGAACGAGGGTGTACTACATCACCACACATTGGAGTTCAATCACTCGCTCCACGAACTTTCGAAAATCAAGGTTGTTGCCCCATCCTCGGACTGCACAAAGGTCTGAGAAACCCCGCTAAAGGGGGCGGGCTCGAAATCGAGCCGGCAGCCGGTAAAGCGGGCTCCGGGCCCGTGGATACAGGCCAACTCTTCTCTCGCGCGCTGGGCATCGAGCTCGGCGCCGATAAGTCGGGATGCCGAATTCGCGTATTGTTCGAAGATGAGACCGACCTGGTGCAGCGTTGCCGCTCTCGAATCGACGGCAGCTCCGTCGGGTGCAGAATCTTCTGAAATTCCAAAGCATCGTGCCCCCACGAGGTCTGCCGGGAACTCGCGGTTCAGAAAGGCCCGAAGACTCGAGCCACGCTCGATCGAACGCGTTCCATTGCCACCCTCGAGCGCTTCGAGGTCGGCTGCAAAATCATCGATGGCGCCGAGTTCGCAGGCGGCCGCAAACGAGCACATCCGGTTGCAGCCATCGCCGTTGCGCGTGTTGCCATCATCGCAGGCTTCGTTGGCCTGAATCGCACCATCGCCGCAGTATCCGATGACCTTGCGTTCGTTGGCATAGACCATCAATTTGCTGAATGCGCGACTCGCCACCCAGGGGATTTCGTCGAGCTCACGCAGAGATCCGATTGGCAGGTCAGAGCGTGCCGCCACGATTCCGCGAGCGGCGCGTCGGTCGAGCGAGACATCCTGGTCGAGTTCTTCGAATTCCAGAGTGTTGACCAGGTTCAAAATGGCCAGCGCTTCGTACGAGTTTTCGACGAGCCCATGCACCTTCACGACGGCTTGCTGACAGGTCGACGGACATTCGTCTGCGTCGCTCATATTGCCGTCGTCGCAGGTTTCGAGCGACTCCTGCAGCTCACCGTCACCGCAATAGGGCAAGAGGTTGTTGCGCATTGCGTGATGCGCAAGCTGAGCGAGCGCAAACGTGCCTACCCAGGGCACTTCGTCGAGTTGTCGAATGGTACGGAAATCGCCGGTCAGCCGCCTTTGGGCGACGATATTCGCCGCTGCTCTTCGGTCCAGATGGGGGATCGCATCGAGCGTTTCGAGGTCATATTCGCTGGCAATCTGCAGGACGGCGATCGCCAGATAACTCGGCTCAGCAAGCCCGAGGCTATCTGCGCGTTCGTCTACGCAGGTTTCGCAGCCGAATTGCGCATCCCGGGGCGTATCGTCGACGGGCTCGGCATCACCGCAAGAAGCCGTGAGCAGCGCGGCTGCCAGAAGAAGCATCCAGTATTTCATGTTCAACACCATCTGGGCGCCACTTGCAGGCGCATTTCATTCCATCATGCGCCCCGAAAAAAGAGCGCGTCTGACCCTCAAAAAAATGGGCCATTTTTCACACATTGTCTTACATGCACATACATAGTTCTCTGAGCCCTTGAAGTCAACGCCATCGGTCCCAAACCCGTTATGATTTCAGGAGCGACCACGGGGCCGATTCATTCTTCGAAGCATCCCATCCCGCAGCCTGCCGAAGTTGGGCCTGCGGGTAGGTCACATAGAGGCCGGCGGTCACTGCAGACGGGCGATGATTGCCGCTCTTTTTCACTCCACCAAAGGGAAGTCGGCTGGACGCGCCACAGGTGCTTCGATTCATGTTGACGATGCCGGCGCGAAGCGGCTGTGCGAGCGCTTCAAATCGTGCTTCGTCGGCCGTGAAAATACTCATCGCCAGCCCGAAGTCGGTACCATTGGCGATCCGGGCGGCACGAGGATCGTTGGCTGCCGAATACACCACCACGTCTGGACCAAAGATCTCGGTCGCCTGGTGGGCGCCAGCGGGATCGAATTCGTCGACTTTCCACACGGCGGGGCTCACATAGTAGCCATCGAGGTCATCCCGCGCGCGACCTCCTCGCAAAATCGGCTCCAGATTGCCCGACTCGGTCTCTTCCTGCGCCGCCAGAAATTTTTTGAATGCCTTTTCGTCGACGAGCGGGCCCATGAAACACGTTTCATCGATGGGGTCGCCGGTGGTCACGCGCTCGGCCTGGGCTGCAAATCGAGCACAGAATTCGTCGAAGATCTCTTCGCGCACGACGACCCGGCTCGTGGCGCTACAGCGCTGCCCCGCCGTCATGAAGGCGGCATAGAGAATCTCGTTGATCGTCTGCTCGAGATCGGCGTCTTCGAGCACAATGGATGTATTTTTTCCTCCCATCTCGAGTGCCAGCAATTTCCAGTGGTGCTCGAGGGTTGCGCGTTTGATGCGAAGCCCCGTCTCGTACGAGCCGGTAAAGGCGATGCCGTCGACGTCTCGATGTTCGACCAGCGCTGCCCCGACTTCTCCCGGACCCTCTACGAGATTGAGCACCCCACTGGGAAACTCGGCCTCTTCTGCAGCCTCGAGATAGATTTCCATGCAGCGCGACGTGAGTTCCGAGGGTTTGATGACGACCGTATTCCCGTTGTAAAGCGCAGGGATGATATGGCCATTGGGAAGATGAAGCGGGAAATTGAATGGCCCCAGCACCGCGATGACTCCCAGCGGCCGGTACTCCCAGTGTCCGCCATCGAGGCCGTCGGGATGGTGCGGTGCCGTCAGTTCACCGCCTTCTCCGGTCATGATCGAAATTTTGGCCATCAGCGCGTTGGCTTCCCCGCGTGCCTCCCAGAGCGGTTTGCCCGCCTCTTCCGAGATCGCCCGGGCGAGTGCTTCACTGCGTTTTTCGAGTTCTTTCGAAAAGCGTTCGAGATAGACCAGGCGCCCTTCACGGCCAAGTCTGTCCCACGAGGCCTGTGCTCTCGAGGCAGAGTGCACGGCTTCGTCGACCGCAGCCGTCGCCCACGGCATCTCGTAGAGGGTTTCGCTGAGTCGGGCTGGATTCTTGCGAATATAGACGTCGTCGGCGCTCTGCACCGGACGCCAGATTCCATCGATGAAATTGCCGCGCATGAAGTCTCCTGGGTCGAAATTGCGCGCACTTTCTCACGCCTGTCGGCATACACGCAACCGCCCGCGGCGCGTCTATTCGGGCGTATGTTCGACTTCGGGGCTGAAGAGTCGGGCCATCTCGCCGAGATCTTCATGACGGATGTCGGCGGTCTCGTGAAATTGTGGTTTTCCGGGCGGGTACCACACGTCGAATTCATCGCCGATCTCGATATTCTGCGCATCGCCGCGACCGACATTTCTCTGCGTCTTGTGCATCGCCGAGCGTACCGAAAATTCATATTCGACAATCCAGCCGGTATGGCCTCCCTCGACGAGGACTTTGCGCAGGTTGGTGACCCGTCCCCGCGTCTTCGTCCAGCCCGGCTTGGGCGGCTCCCATGCATCGTGTGTGTAGCGGCGCCCCAGAAACCCCAGGTTTAAAAAGAGGCCGACACCGCCGATGACCGCGGCGATCAAAAAGCCCGCCTCGAAGCTCGTCGCGAGCGCCTGGAGCATGAAATACACGCCCAGCACCGTCATGATCACTGCGATCGAGACCAGCGTCATATATCCGTAATGAATGCCCGGCGAGGTTGCTCGTTTGAGCGCTTCCTCGCGTTCCTTTTCGCGCACCTGGATGTCTTTCTCGATGTCTGTGACATGCACGAGCGCACGTCCGTCCGTGAGTCGATCGAGATCGTCTCGAACCTGCTCGGCTGACGCGTATCGGTCGACGAGAAGGGGCGCACACATGCGCGATAACACCCGCTTGAAATCGTCCTCAACCTGCACCGCGGCGACCAGCCTCTTCACATCCTCGCCGTGAAGGTCTTGCGGAGTCTCGCGAGTGAGGCACTCCAGTAGAGTCACGCCGAGCCCGTAGATATCGGTGGCCGGAACGGCACGGCCCATGAGCTGTTCGGGCGGCATATATCCGTAGGTTCCGATGATCGTCGACCCCCCGCCCATCGTAAGCCGTACGACTTCTCGCACGGCCCCGAAGTCGACGAGTGTC
>CAYFTY010000017.1:0-14623 GCA_964346045.1 uncultured Bradymonadales bacterium
GAAGAGCTTCTCACCGGCCTCGCGGGTGAATGTCTGCTGACATGCGCTCTCGAATTCGCTGCAGCGATCCTGCTCGGGCACCAGCGAAGAGACGTCATCGATACGATCGACGACCGTCGCCGCCAGCGATTCGTATCCCATCACGCTGTCGAGATTTACGATGAGCGTGGTGCTCGTATTCGTGAAGCCTTCGGTACGCAGGTCGGCGGCGAGATTCGACTCGACCTCTGCCTGGGCATCGACTCCAAGCAGGTCCTGCACCGTGTACGCATACTCCCAGTTGGTGAGACGCCTTCCGAGCGCTGGCCCCGGATCGACCGTCGCATCGGCGCATTGGTCCATCGACGGAATTTCACCCTCGAATTTCGGCTCGGGCTCGGGCGTATCGACGAAATCGTCCTCAGACGTCGAACCCATCATCTCGTCTGCATTGGTGGTGAGTTGCCCGTCACACGCGCCGAGCAGGAGAGCCAGCGCGGCCACCCCGATCCATGTCTTGCGTCTCGGTGTCATCATGTGCATCCCTGTCATGTAGAGGCAACGCCTCGCACAGTGTGGCACATGTAGTACACAAGATCCGTGCCACTACGCTGATCATGAAAAATGGCGCCGAAACGGCCTTCTCGAGCGAAGAGCGGGACACTCAAAGCACAGATCACTGAGACGTTGATGCCACAGTTTCCACCATGCTCTCGTGATGCGCTCATGGCAGAGCCGAACCGGAGTCCTGCGGCCCCCGAATTCGCACGACCAGAACCTCGTCTTCGCTCATCTTTTTGCTCGGTGAGGGTGATACTCTTTTTGTTGATGAGTCCCACACCACCTCCGTATGACTTCATCCTACTAAATCGCACCACAATAGCGTGATTACTTCAGCTCGTCGCGAACCTTCTGCATCGGCTCCAGCCACTCCTCTCGGATGATCTCGCCGGTGACCTCGATGTCAAAGTCGAAAACGGCATGTTCGCGCCCGTCAGCGTCCTGCGCGTGGGCGACGAGGATCTCGCTCGAACGCACGGTGAGCGACTCTTCGAGCTTCCTGGCGAGTATGGGACCGAGCGGGGTCGAGACGCGATCGAGGTACGACTCGGGATCTTTCCAGATCGTGTTTGGAGGCTGCGGTAGTCGACTGGATTTTCGGTCGCGTTTGGCCGGGACATCGACATGCACCCCGACACGCCCTGTTCGCGCAAAGCGTCGGATATTATGAAAACTGTCGTCGATGAGCACGTCCACGTTCTCGAACCCATCCTTGCCGACCATCACGGCCATTTCAGGCAATTTGAGCGTCGAGTCTTTGGGCGAGACGTCGACATGTTCGGCGATCACGACACCGGCCGAGCCCTGAGGAATCTCGACGTCACCGCGCAAAATCATGCGCGCCGCTTCGGCGTAATCAGGCTTGCAATAAAGCATCGGATGATCGCGCCAGCTCTCATAATCTTCGCTGTTTGCGCCGTCTGAGATGAGCTCGCAGAATCCCGGGATATGCCTCGAGATTCGCCATAGTCGCCAGGGATAGCCGTTGGTTGCGATGCGCATGCGGCCATCTGCGCCCGACTCGAGCGAGCCATGGTGAAGGCCCCAGATCAACTCCCAGATACCGGGCTTGGTTCGGATATACTGCCGGTGGGTGTAATCCTGTCTCACCAATTTCACGAGACGCTTCAGCGACCCACGCGCCTGCAGACACCAATCCCATAAAAGCTCGTCGCAGTCCCACATGATGCGGTCGCTCGTGAGTCCGCTTCGGGCGAGGTCGTAGCCCGCCTGCCAGCACTCTGCACCGAGTTCATCGGTCTCGAACGGTATATCTTCGACTGAGAAATCACTCATGCGCGCACCTCGAGCGAATGGAAGGTCTTTTCGAAGACCTGCAATTCGTCGTCGAGCTCGGCCAGAATCTCTTCCATCGAGACATCCTCTTGCCGCGCGGCTTCGGCCGTCTTCAACGATTGCATCCGCAGTCTCAACGCCTCGATCGACCCGGTGAGCGCATGCATGCGTTCTTTGAATGACGAAGCCAACTCTTTCATCGTGTTGTATTGCCGGCCCTCTTTCTTGAGGTGGTCGATCTCATCGTCGATGAGGCGCGCAGCACGAGGGTCCTTTCCGGCGCGCTGCGAGCGCAACTCGCCGATGCGTGCACGCAGCTCGGCGGGCTCGATTCCGTCCATGTGAAAGGTGAGGTCGGCATAGCGCCGACAGGCACCGAGGATCTGCTCGTAGAGCTCGTGCAGGGCGTGTCGGCTGCGCAGCAGGACATCGCCGTAGACCTCTTCGTGCTTACGAAATTGCTGGTGCAGCGTGTAATACTCCATCACGCAGATCGAGAGATATTCGCGCATTTCATCATCACGAATGTCGTTGAGCAGCGAGCGGGTCTCGTCGGCCATCCCGCCATCGAATCCATTGATTCGATTCAACGCGGCGTTGGGGTCGATATGATAGCGTTCTTTGTACCACTGAAAACGCTTCCACCCCATGAAGGCAAAGACTGCGATGCCGATGAAGTAGAACCAACCACTCACGGCAAAACCCAGCGCCAGCGACACAGCGATAGCGGCCGCGAATACAGCCATGGCCCGGGTATCGCGAATCACCGATTCGGCCGTCTCGCGAATCCATGGGATCGACGGATCTTTGACCGGAAAACTCTTGGAGTAGACGCCGATCTCGGCGAGTTTTTGCACGAGGGCGTGCACGCGCCCCTTTCGCTCGTACATGTTGAATACGGCCGGTGGTGCGTCGAGCATCGCATAGATTTCGTTGACCCCGAGCTCTCGGCCTGACTCGGCGATGATCTCGGCGGCCGCCTGCATCGACGTCTCGCCGTCGAAATCACTGATGATCACCGTCCAGAGTTGCCCGGGCCCCGGCCCATGCGGCGTGCCTCCACACCTGGGGCAAAAGCTGAAGTCAGGCGGACTGGGCTGCCCGCAGCGATCGCATCGATTGAAATAGCCAAAGCCAATCGGTCCACGGCGCTGGGTTTCGCGTCGCTTGCTCCAGTCGATGAGGTCTGACGACGACCGCGTAGGCGTCGGCAGATCGTCTTTCACCTGGTAGGTCTCGGGGTCGAGAAATTCCCACCATTTGCCGTCGTCGGTGAGAAGCGTCTGCTTGAGCGCAGTGGCCGAACGCTCGGCCCCGGGTTTCTCGTCGTCTCGCGATGACATCGAAGGAGATCGCCCGCTTGAGTAGGGAACGAAAAACAACGTATCACATGGCAGCGGTGAGCCGCTACGACGGAGCAAGGCGCTGCCGCGATTACCCCCATGATCGATTACGTGTCGGTGCCGATTCCAGATGCGCTGATTGCATCAGGGTCATCCCGAAGCTACCTTGCGCTCATGAGTGCCGAAGCCCATATACCTCCATCGTGTGTTCGTCCGACGGGCAATCGCGACTTCGAGACCTACCCCGCCGAATTTCGGGAGTCGGTTCGAGGAGCACTCTACGAATGAAACGTCTGCTCCTCGGGCTCGTCCTCGTTTTTCAATGCGCCTGCGTCCCGATCGGGTTTGTGACGCCACCGGTCGAAGTGCAGTTCGGGGCGGCCGCATCGATCCAGGAAGAGACCGAGTTTGCGGTTCCCATCCGCATTGATGCGCAGCCCATGCAGCTTTTTCCGTCGTACAAAGAGCGCACTTTCGATTTCGGCATCGGCTATCTCTTCTTGCCCGGCACCGGCCAATACCTGCACGGACCGGGCCTGAATGTGGGTCTACTCGGAGGCAACGAAAAGATCCCCGCCAACGAAGAGAGCGGGCTTGCCCTGCGGTGGGGAACCGCTGCGCGCGCCAACCTCATCTATGCCGGTGGAGGCTTTGAGAATGACGGCTGGGGCCTCGGTCTGCAGGGGCGCATCGAGTGGGTGCGATACTCAGCCGGCCCCTTTGCCGGCTGCCAAGACGGCGTCGAGGAGTCGCATCCTCGGCCGCAGCGACAGCCGTCTCAGGACCCTTATCGCGAAGACGAGTACTGGGAAGATGACTCGGACGAACCCGCACTCACCTGTCTGGTCGGATACGCCGAGGGAGAAACGAGCTTTGGCTTTTTCGTCGAGGCCAGCCAGGCCCGGGTTGGGGCTGAAGACTTCTACTGGTTTGGTGCCGGTTTGACCTTTCGGCTGCCCGCGAGCGCTGCCGTCGGCTTTGCGACCATCTTCTAGCTAAGGGTCTGTGTCACTGATTTTGACCGTTTCGCGTCGTCGCTGACTCTACGATCTCTGCGTCGGCACTCCTCCGCGATGCTCCTGCGCACGCCATCGGCTACCTGCGACGTCGAAAGAAAGCGAGCACCAGAAGAGCGAGCCAGCTCGCCCCCGACCCGACGGCAGAACACGCCGAATCGTCATCCGAGCCATCCCGCAAGCCGTCTTCCGGCGGCGCATCGCCGATGTCGGCAGTCGTCCCCATATCGGACTGCGAATACGACTCACAGCGGTCGGTCACCGCGTTATAAAACTCGTCGGGGCCACAACTTGGCCCGGGATTCATATCGGGCGTCGCCATGTCCATATCCATCTCGACGGTGCCCGTATCGGGCATGGGTTGCGTGCCCATATCGACCGGCTCGCCGGCAAGGATGATATCGGCACATTGATAGTAGAGGTCGTTGCCACCCACCTCGTAGGGCGGCTTGTCATACATCACCTGCACGAGCTGCAGAGTGCAATTATCGCAGGTCACGTTGGGGAGCGTGATTTCGACTTCCTGACTGGCCTGCTCTTCGTCGACGATCTCGTCGAGGAGCACGGCATCGTTCGAGTAGAAGTCCATCATCGTCGGCGGATCTGCGAAATCGTCGGTGCCGTCGACGTCGAACGAAATCCGATAATGCGAAGGATGATTGATGGTCTCTTCCCAACGCACCACAATCGTCTCACCGGGTCGAAAGGTCGACTCGACGCCGCGCACCGAATCGGCAGACCCGCAGGGCCCGGTCTTCTGGGCCGTCTCGCGCTGAGCTGGCTCGCGCAACTGAATATGGGCAAACGCAGGGGCCGCGCTGCAGAACAAGATCAGGGCCGAGGCCACCAGAGCTGGCACTTGTGAGCTTTTCATGAGATCCTGCCTTGCTTCTGTGGTCGTGTACCGTGAGCGTCATCAGCAGACTACTGAGCCCTCAGAACGACTGCAAGCCTGCGGATTTTTTGCGTGTCGCCGCATTCGAGTCAAAAATGAGATGCGCAATCCAATTGCTGTCGAGATGTCTATGTCGATGTACGAAAAGGTCGAAGAAGCAAAGAGCTGGCTCGAAGAGCGTGTTCACGAGCCGGCCAAAATCGCTCTGATTCTCGGAAGCGGTCTCGGCGCCCTCGCCGACGACCTCGAAGACCGTCAGGCTTTCGATTACGAGGAGATTCCGCATTTTCCCACCTCAGGCGTCGAGGGACATGCCGGAAAACTCGTCTTTGGAGAGCTCGGCGGAACCCGCGTCGTCGTGATGCAGGGTCGCGTCCACTACTACGAAGGCTGGGAACCATGGCAGGTCACATTCGGCGTGCGCGTTTTCGGCCAGCTCGATATCGGGCACATCCTGATCACCAACTCGGCGGGCGGCATCAATAGCCACTTTCAGCCGGGCGATCTGATGCTGATTGAAGACCACCTCAATCTGATGGGTTTCAATCCTCTGATCGGCGAGAACGAAGAGCGATTTGGGCCGCGATTCCCCGATATGTCCGAAGCCTACACTCCCTCGATGCGCGAGGTGATCCTCGATGCCGCACGTGCATTGAACATGCCCCTGAAAGCAGGCGTGTATGGTGCCATGAGCGGGCCTTCCTACGAGACGCCCGCCGAAATCCGCATGCTGGCTACGATGGGCGCCGATGCCGTCGGTATGTCGACAGTGCCCGAGGTAATCGTCGCCAATCATATGGGCATGAAGGTTGGCGGCATCAGTTGTATTTCGAATCTCGCTGCCGGCATCTCGAAACATAAATTGAGTCATGCCGAGGTCAAAGAGACCGCTGCACTGGTGCGCGAGAAGTTCGCGTCGATCGTGACCCGCACTGTAGACCTGCTCGAGCTATGAGTAATTATCGTGATTATCAGGGGATCGATGCCGCGACGTGGGAATCGCTGCACGATATCGCCGATGAGGTGAAGCAGCGCGCTCACGCTCCCTATTCAGATTTTCAGGTCGGGGCTGCCCTCTTGCTCGAAGACGGCACGGTCGTATCGGGCGTAAACGTCGAAAACGCCACCTTTGGTGCGACCGTCTGCGCCGAGCGCACGGCGGTTGGCAACGCTGTCACCAAAGGCAGGATGGATTTCAAAGCGCTGGCGGTGGTGACCAAAGCCGATTTTCCAGTCGCCCCATGCGGAATATGTCGTCAAGTTCTGGCAGAGTTTTGTGAAGACCTGCCTATTTTGATGGCCTCGCACGAAGGTGAGGTCGAGTACGTCATGCTCGACGAGCTGCTACCCCATCGTTTTGGCAGCACGGATTTCAAAAGCGATTGAATGGGCCGCGTGCCCCCGGGCTATCCACTCTTCGGTCGTCTGGGCGTGTTTAGTCCGGAGCGCCGTCCGTACCTTTCCAATGGACGGTCAGATCGGGCTCTTCGAGAGATTCGAGGTCCTTTTTCGCCTTCGAGCGCTTATGGGCACCGACTGCAACCATCGCTGGCGCGACGAAATAACACAGCGGACAGGTCGCGCCGAGGATCGCCAGTGACGCTGCACCTGCCACTCCCACACCGAGGCCGAATTTCATGTGACCTTCGCCCTCTCGGATGAGCTCTTCGCAGCGCTCACGTTTCTTTTCTGGATTCTTCTTCACGATGACCTCCTGGTCATCCTCATAGCTCAATAAACAACGTAACCACGGATCTGAGTGACGCCAGCCGACCGTCGAATCTCGGGGTCAGGGTTGAGGGGTGAGGATTTGGGTTTTGGGCTGCGGGGTAAGGGCAGCCGGGGAAGTGGAGAAGCGCGAGGGCGCACATGTTCAGACGAGGTCGATTCTTCGGATCGCGCGATCGAGTCCATCGACGACGCGGGCCAGCTTGTCGTAGTCGATTTTGTCGGGAGTATCTTCAGCGGTGTGGTAGTGCGGATATCGATAAGGAGCCGTATCTGTGACCATCAGCGCCGGAAAACCATGCTGCCAGAAAGCCCAGTGATCAGACCATCCAACCCCGGGAATGCGTGAAGGCAACGAAACACCGTGGGTTGGAAAATTCGTCTCGGCTCGAAACGCACCGATGACCTCACGCACCAGATCGCTCGATTTGAGATTTCCGACGAAGGCGACGAAATCGCCGACATCGTCGAGCCCCAGACTGAGGCCCTCGGGATAGTGCTGTGAGCCTGGCTCGTCGCTGTAATAACCCAGTGTTTCGAGCGCGAGCATGCCACGTATCTGCTCGCCGCGCTCGGCACACTCGGCGGCGTATACGTGCGAGCCCATATACTCGCTCTGGAAGAACGGCTCTTCTTCATTGACGAAAAACGCAATGCGCACGGTGCGGGCTGGCGCAGGGCGTTGAGCCATGCGGCATGCGAGCAAAAGGGCGGAGGCGACACCAGATGAGTTATCGTTTGCGCCGGGCGTTCCGATACCCGAGTCATAATGTGCCCCGATCACCAGAATCTCTCGTGGGCGAACGCTGCCCTTGAATTCGACAATGAGGTTATGCACCTCGGATTCGCGCGCGACGTACGTCTGGCGACGGGGCCGTAAGCCGTGGATCTCGAGCCGGTTTTCGATGAATCGAAGCGTTTGCTCGAGCTCGGCCTCGCGGCCATGTACGTGTCGCTCGCCGAATTCTCCGGCGATCGTCTCGATGGTGGCCTGCAGGTCGTGAACCATCGATGCGTGGTCTTTGCAGGGCGCGCCGAGAGGGCCCTGGTACTTGTCGCCCGGCATCGCGAACATCTTCCACAGGGCGGCCGCACCGGCCGATGCCGCGGCTGCGATCAATCCAGCTCCGATGATCCATGGCTTCATAAATGCCTCGCAGACTGCCTCAGAGCTCGTAGGATTCGGGCAACACGTCCCTGAGCTCTCGACGCTTTTCAATACGCGCATGCACGTACGAACATTTCGGAATGACCTTTCGACCATGCTCGCGGGCATATTCGATCCCCTGGTCAACGAGCTTTCCGGCGAGCTGCTGACCACGCTGCTCGGGATCGACCCAGGTGCGGTCGAAGGAGAGGGTGTCATCGTCGGGCCGCGAGTAATTTAGCTCGCCGATGCGGGCGCCATCGCGGTCTATAAAGAAAATATTTTCGGATTCGTCATGCTCTACAGCAACTTCGGACATCATTCCTCGTACGGCTTCAAAAGACAGGCCATCAGCGTGAGGTTACTTCGACGAGTCGGCTCGCCGACCGGCCGGTCGAGTCGGTTACGACGATCTCGTGCTTGCCCGGGGCGGGCGTCCACCAGACCTCGCTCTGCGCGGTCGCGCTGCCAAGATATACACCATCGACGAACCAGTCGAGCCGCGCGCCGGCGATCGACGCATCGGCCTCGAGCGGTACCTCCTGCTCGGTGGCGTCGATACCCTCGATGAGCACGATCTTCTGACCCTGCGGTGGGGTGACGATCACGGGTGGAGTGCCGCGCGACGAGGGTTCGCAATCTGGATGCAGGTCGGGAATCCTGTGTGAGACGCGGTGCCGTGCGTTGATATATCTGCGCACACTCGAAGGCCACACGACAAAGGTGCGACTCTCGTAATCGCGGCCCTCGCGGCAGTTCGGCGTCAGCGAATACCCCTCGCTGTCGACCTCGACGCTCACATGGAAGGGACACCGGTGCGGGGGCACCGACTCGACGGGCGCGCGAACCTGCATCGTGTGTTCGCAGGCCTTTCCGGGAAGCCTACCGCTGTACGAGCAAACCTCTACCGACGTCATGCTCTCGGGCACCGGATCGGCCTCGAGGTCGCCGTACTCGATCGCTTCGAGCAGGTCGAAGAGAACCGGGCCGCTGCGCCGGGCTCCGACGAGTGCGTGGCTCGAGCGATTGTCGAGATTTCCAAACCATACAACCGCCGTGTAATGCCGACCCGATCCAGCCGCCCAGGCGTCGCGGTGGCCGTAACTCGTGCCGGTTTTCCAGTGGATGCGCCCCACGCTGGGGTTGAATCGTCGACGCATCGAAAAATCGGGGCGGTCTCGGATTTCCAGCGTTTGACGAGTGAGCCAGGCGGCCTCTCTGGACATCACACTCCACGAGTTTTCGGCGTTTCTTGTGCCGACGGGTACCTCGGCGCTCCCAACCTCGGCGCTCCCAACCTCGGCGCTCCCGGCGGCGCTCGACTCGGACGCGACGATACGCGGTTCGCGAAAGACTCCGTGATTCGCCAGCGCGGCGTACATGCCGGTGATCTCGAGGGCGGTTGTATCCACGGCGCCGAGTGCGGCCGAGAGCCCGTAGTAGCCCGGATCGTCATTGAGGTGTGATGCGCCCATGGTGCGCAGTGTGCTCAAAAACGGCTGCAGGCCGAGCTCGGCGAGTAGGTGTACGAAAGGCACGTTCAATGACTGAGAGAGTGCGTCTTCCATACGTACGAGCCCCGAGAACTTCTTCTCGAAATTCTCGGGCTGGTACGAACCTGCCTGCAGCGGAACATCTTCGACCAGATAGCGGGGATGGGCGAGCCCCCGGTCGATGGCCATCGCGTAGATGAAAGGCTTGAGCAGCGATCCCGGCGGGCGAATCACATCAAAAAACGGGATCTGCGAGCCGGACCGTTCGGCGTCGAAGGCCAGATTGCCTACCAGAGCGACGACCCTGCCGGTGGCATGTTCGATGACGACCGCTCCGCCATGGTCGATATTCTTCTGCCAGATCGACTCACGCCAGCCGCGCAGAATACCTTCGGTACTACGTTGCACGCCGAAATCGATCTCGGTTCGAATCCGCGCGTGATGCGGGTATTTCTGCACGAGCCAGAACGCCAGATGCGGCATATCCCGGGGGAAGTCGCGCAACTCGGTCGGAGCCGGCCAGGCCAGAATCTGCGCATGGATCTCGTCGGGCCCCAGCTTTCCGCTCCCGATGCCGCGCGGCAGAAGACCCTCGTCGAGCAGCCGATCGGCAATCTCGTTGCGCGCTTTTTCGAGACGCGTGACATTCAAACTCGATGGATAGCGCGCGTTGGGGCTCTGCGGCACGGCCAGCAGCGTGGCGATCTCTTCGGGCGTCAGCGACGTCGCACGATGTCCGAAATAGGCCATGCTCGCCGCTTCGACGCCTTCGATATTGCGACCGTAGGGGGCAAATCGCAGATAATTTTCGAGGATCTCGTCTTTGGTGAAATGGGCCTCGAGCTGCATGGCTCGAAAGACCTCGATCACCTTGTTGGGGTACGTGCGCGGGCGCGGCTCGAGCAGACGCACGAGCTGCATCGTGATCGTCGAAGCACCGCTCACACGGCGGCCGGCCGCGAGGTTGCTCGTCAGCGCGCGACCGATCGCGATCGGGTCGAACCCCAGATGGTACCGGAATCGCTTGTCTTCAAAACGCAGCAGAGCATCGACGAATGCCGGCTCGACCTCAGAGAGCTCGACCGGGATGCGCCATTTATCGTCGCTCGACAAGAAGACATGTGCCGGCGTGCCGTCCTGGTATTCGATGACGACTGAGTCGGTGACCCGCATACGCTCGGGAAGCGGCACCGCAAAGATGGCGATGGTCACAATCCCGAGCGCGGCGACGACGGCTGCCAGTAGGGCCAGAACCCATGTGCGCCAGCGGTCGCGAAGGCGTTGGAGAATACGAAGCATCAATTTAGATAATCACCCCAGGGTCCGCTGATCGTCACACGAGCCGGCTGCGCACGCGCCCAGACCTCGGGTTCGTACATCCCCGCGATTTCAGGCGGAGGCGCAAAGAACTCGCCGGCCGATACCGAACGCACCGCGTAGACGAAGGTGACTTCCGCGCCGCGGCGCAGGCTGCCAAAGACCTCGATGCGATCGTCGCGGATATTCATGTGCTCGGGATTCCAGATCTTGGCCGTATCGACCCAGTCGGGCAGTGTTCCCCGGCCCAGACGTGGGTTCTCGACCTCCCAGCCACCGGCAAATCGATCGACCAACGCCAGGTTGTAGAGGTTCTTGCTCGAGGTGTTTTTGATGGTGATCTGCGTGTAGACGAGGTCGCCCAGATTGTGGCCTGTGGGTTCGATCTCACGGCCCTGAAAATCGTAGAATTTTCGCGAGATTTTCAGACCCTCGCCGCCATATCGGATTTCGGGATTCTTGCGCACACCCTGCGAACTGATGATCGCCCAGATTTGACCCTCGAGATCATCGACCTCGAGCTTCACCGAATCGTATTCACTGGCGCGATGCACAGCCCACGTACGGTCGCTGCTCTTTTTGGGCTGCGCCTCGGCCTTCACGGATTTGCCGTTGAGCGAGAGCTTCGGACGGGCAAAATCGCCGCCCATCCCCTGCACCCATTTTCCGAGACCGGTGATGCCCCACATCAGCTCTTGCGTGGTGTAATTATAGCTTCGCTTCTTTTCGGTGAGGCCCTGCGCCACCGTGGTCGCAAGTCGCTCACCCTCGGTCGTCGTGCCAAAGAGATCGTGATAGATCGAAAGCACAAAACCTCGCATGCGCTTATCCGAATAATAGCTGTAACGCGTGTCTCGCGGACTCGAAAATTTCTCGAGGTCCCCGACGCTGCGCAGGTCGCTTTCGTAACGACGATCGCCAGCCGTGTAGAGCGCGGCTTTGAGCATGTAGATCTGCTCGATATCCTGCCCCGACCCGGGCTCGCCCTTGTCTTGAATCAGCCGCAAGATGCGGGCCTTCTTGGCACGTCCGGCCATCGCCAGCACAAAATGAGCATAGGGCTCGGCATACCGATATCCCGAACTCTTTCCTCGCTCCATGGCGAGCGCCTCTCGCTCGAGCCAGTCGATGGCGCGCTCGAGCCGCCCCTCGGGTACCTGAAAGCCGGCCTTGCGAGCGTCGTAGAGCATATGTGCGGCATAGGCCGTACCCCAGGCATGCGGGGTGGTATGACCCGGCCAATACCCGAAGCCGCCGCTCGGTGTCTGCATCGCAAAGATGCGCTCGATACCGGACTGGACCATCTTCGAGATGCGTCCCCTCTTCTCGACGACCTCGGGCGCCACGAGCTCGACGAGCTGAGAGACGAAGAGCATGGGGCGTGTCGACGAAGTGGTCTGCTCGATACATCCATAGGGATAACGAATCAGGTATTTCAGGTGTTCGAACGATTCTCCGTAGGGATTGCTGGTGAGCCAGATGGTCGAGTCTTCGCTGGTCGGCACCCAACCCGTGAGATACCGAGAGAGTTCGGTTTCGGCGTCAGAAATCTGCACCTTTCTCACGCGGCGTTCCTCAGGCCCGTTGGGGCGAAAGGGCACGATTCCATCATCGTACGAGACGATGTCGCCGAGCCTGGCCTCGACCTTGAACTCGGCTACGCCGGCCTGCCTCAACCCGCGCACCGCAAAGACGACAGTGCCGCTTTCGTTCTTGTCGAGCGTCACGGTCTGGGTCGTCGGTCCGTTGATCTCGACCATCGCGCCTTTGCTGCCGTATTCGACCAGCCCCGGAAGCGGCTGTGGCTCGGCGCCGAGCGTCACGGATACGGGTCCTGCCTTACCCGTCATATTGGTCACGAAGACCGGAATCTGAATCTCGTCTGAGGCGCTCAAAAAGCGAGGAAGCGTCGTCTGCAACACGAGTGGATCGCGCACCGTGACGTGGGTTTGCGAGACGCCCGTGCGAGTGTGCGAGGTCGCATGGGCGACGACGCGCAGCTTGCCGCGATAGCGCGGTACGTCAAAGCTCGCTCGGGCCTTGCCGGTTTTGGGATCGACCTCGATCAACCCCGACCAGAGCGCAACGGGTTTGATCGGCATCGGTCGGTCCATGCCGGCGTCTGACCCCGGTTCTTTTTCATATTCGCCGCCACCGCCTGTTTCGCTCGATGGACCCGCCGCCTTGCCAGAAAGCGACCAACCGATCGTCTCGTAGGTGTCGACACCGAGGGCGCGCCGCGCAAAGAGGCGGTCATTCGGTACCTGGGTCTCGAAATCGGTGAGCGAGAGGATGCCCTCGTCGACGGCCGAAACCGTCACGAATGTCGGCGTTCCATCGACGCCTTTGACCTGGATATCGACATCGAGCTTCGAGTTGGGCTCGATGACATCGGGCACGTCGATCTCGACCTGATGGGTCTGCTCGACAGGAGTAACCTTCACCGATTCGACACCAAAGGCGCGGTCGGGCATATAGGCTTCTTCAGACTCGAGATGCGGATCCTTGATGAGCATCGCGCTCACGTAGACGTTCGGCGCGAAGCTCCCGAGGATGAACTGCCAGTCGAACGTGCCGGGCTCGACGTCGTGCCACTCGTGGGTGAGCACCCGGTGCGTCTCGGCGGTGACGAGCATCTTGCCTTTGAACGGGATTTCGATTTTGAAATCGGCCTTCTGACCGACTTCGATGGCGTCGGGCGTCTGGATCTCGAGGGGAGTCGGTTTGTCGGGCCGCGGCGTGTCGTCGCTTCGATTGCGGCTGTGGTACCAGTAGCCATAGTAGCTGCCGCCCCGGAATTTATAGTCGGTGATCGTATTACCCGCTTTGACCCGCACGACATAGGCGCGCGGCCGCATATCGGGTGAACCGGTAAGCCTGAATTTTCCGTTTTTGACGGGCAGCTTCTGCGTCGATTCGACCACCGCTCGGATATTGCGGCCCCAGGCATTTTCGACATCGTCGTCACTTCGATACCAGTAGTACTCGCGATCGAGGCGAATATACTGCACCTCGACCTCGTCGACGCTTTTGTAGAGCGCGCCGTCCCAGTCGACGATCACGCCCTCGACCGAAAAGTCCTCGCCGGCCTTCAGGCGCTCTTTATTGCTCTTGAGGCCAATATAATAGGGCTCGGCGTGCACCATGGCGGTCGCCGTATCGGTCGTCGTGCGGCCGCTACCGGCCTCAAAGACCGCAGCGCTGGCGACGAGTCGCCCCGTCACGACGTCGGTACCTTCTTCGACTTTCGGGCAGAGCATACTCAGGCTTCCACCCTCGGCGAGTTCGCCGGTTTCGATGCCGAGGTCCTGAGCCGAAGGAGTGCGCTCGGTGGCGAGGCCAAAGCGATAATCCGAATGCTTATCGGGTTCGAATCGAGCCGGCTCGATGCGGCAGGTGAGTTCGACCTGGCTGCCCTCGGCGCTCGCCCCAAAGAGATATTCGGCTTCGACGTCGACGCGCACGGCTTCGTCGAGTGCATTGTCTTTCTGAGTTGCCCTGGCCTCGACCTTCATACGCTCGGGCACAAATTCCTCGACGTTGAATCGATAGGTACCGATCGGGCGCTTTCCGATCTTCATGCGCAGGGTGTAGCGACCCGTGGCAGCAAAATCGCCGAAAGTCTCGTCGTAGGTCACCACGCCCGCATCATTGGTCTTGCGGATCACCTTGCGCAGCTCCTGGTTGCGCGGATCGGTGATGGTGATTTCGACGGGCACGTCGTGATTGGGTGCCACGTGATTTCGATCGCGGATCACGCCTACGAAATGGGCAGTCTCAGCCGGGCGATAGAGATCGCGGTCGGCATAGATCGCAGCGCGATACGCAGCGTCATCGAGGAAGGGAAC
>CAYFTY010000018.1:0-14462 GCA_964346045.1 uncultured Bradymonadales bacterium
GCACATCGTCTATTCCACGAGAAAGGATTCGACGAAACGACGATCGAAGAGATCTGCGCCGAATCGATGATTTCGAAGCGGACGTTCTTCCGATATTTCCGGGATAAAGAGTCACTGGTGTTCCCGAATCGCGACGAGCGATTCGAGGGATTCAAAGCTTTTTTGCGCGCCCATGACGACGCCGAGAACCCCTTCGATGTGCTGCGTCTGGCGACCGCCACCTTCTCTCAGGACTACAACGAAAATTCCGAGAAGATCCTCGCTCAGCAGCGACTGATCCAATCTTCCCCGGCGCTGCGAGCCAGAGAGGCCGAGATTGATCGCGACTGGGAGCGAGAGATCGCAAGAGCGTTCGCTCGGCGCTCGGCCGAGAGTCGTGAAAACGAACTCTGGTCGGCGGTCGTCGCCGGCGCGGTCATGGGCGTCGTCCGTGCGACGATGCATCAATGGTACGCGCACGGTGCCGAAGAAGATCTTGGCGAGCTGGGACAGGCGGCGATCGACTGCCTGGAGCGCGGATTTCCCGAGAAATTGAGATAGAGCAGGGTGTTTCGGCAGAAGAGTTGGGGCGATGGACCCTGCTTCGACGGCTCATTTCTGAGACACAGGATACGCACGAGCCGGCTCGATCAGCGGGTGAATTGTCGGTGCCTCTCCCTTTTCTTCGCTCGCTCATCTTCCGAAAAGTCTTCGTAGCAGCCGGGGCAAGACACGCCTTCTTCGAAACGTGGGGATTCTCTGTCTGCGTCCGAGATCGGCATTCGGCAGGCCCAGCAGAGCTCGTAGGTGCCGGGTTGGAGCGTCCGGTCGACCGTAACCCGTCGATCAAATACGAAGCACTCGCCGCGCCATGCGTTCTCTGCCTCGGCACCGCGTTCTTGGAGGTAGCGCAGGATCCCTCCCTGCAGGTGAAAGACCTCGTCGAATCCCAGCTCGAGCATCAGTCCAGTCGCCTTCTCACATCGGATTCCGCCCGTGCAGAACATCGCGACTTTCGGGTTGTCGGACGGGTCCAGATTGCGCGCATACTCGGCGAATTCTCGAAAGGACTCGGTGCCTGGATCGATCGCGCCTTCGAAAGTTCCGACTTCGAATTCGTATGAATTGCGGCAATCGATGAGCATCACGTCATCGCGTTGCACGAGTTGGTCCCAGGCATGGGGGCTTACGTATTTTCCTACGCGCTGCCTGGGATCGATGCCGTCGACACCCAACGAGACGATCTCGTCTTTGAGGCGCACGGTCATCCGTCGGAAGGGCATGTCCGTGGTATGGGCGTACTGGATGGCATCGGGCCCGAGGTCGAACCGGCGTGTGAGCCACTGCGCGAATTCATCGAGCTGCTCGGGTGCTGCGGCGACCGTCCCATTGACCCCTTCGGATGCGACGAGAATCGAGCCCATCAGGCCACATGAGTGCGCCTGTGTTTCGACCTCTTCGACCATGGAGTCGGGGTCTGTGATCTCTAAAAAGCGATAGAATGCAGCGATGCGAATCATAGGGTCTGGAATCTCCTCGGGCGCGTCATCATAAGAATCGATGTTCTCGCCGACAAATCCAGTCGTCCGGATTCCATCGCATCTCGGTGGGATCCTCGAAGCTCGACGGCTCGAGTCTCTGAACGGTGTGTCGAGGTTTTTGTTTGGTAATTCCCGTTATTTAGGTCGCGTGAGGTGTGATCTCTGCGCGCGATGTGCGACATGTCGGTTTTTCTGCTACGTCTTTGCTGATTTGGATGAGCACCTAATTACCTTTTCGTGCATCTATGTGCCGTGGGTAACTCATTTATAGTGGGAGTATGAAATGAAGAAGTTCTTAACAGCCCTGATCTTTATCGGTTTTGCCGCATGCGGTGACGAAGATGGGACCAACGATCCCGTGAACATCAACAACACTAGCGGCAACAACACGAGCGTCAATAATGTGAATAATGCCGGTACATCCAATAATCAGACCGGCAATAACGGCACGAATAACGTCAACAACGAAAACAACGTAAACAACGTCAACAATGCCAACAACGGCGATCTCGATATGGGGATGGGTGTCGAAGACATGAACGTGTCGACACCCGACATGCAGAGCGTCGACGAGGACATGGCGCCTGATCAGTCCATGTCGATGCCGGACATGAACACCAATCCGACGACGGATCCGGGCCAGATGGGTCCGCTCATGGTGCAGACTGCCAGTGAGACCGTGACTGCAAATCAACGGTCGATTCCGCTGACGATCTATCTTCCGAGCGGTTCTGGACCTTATCCGGTGATCGTCCTCAGTCATGGTATGTCGCTGAGCGCTTCGCAGTACTCGCACGTGGGCAACCACCTTGGCAGCCACGGTTACGTCGTCGTGATGCCCGACTACCCTGGTTCGCCGTTTAATCCGGTTCCGCATGCCGAGCTCAGTGAGATCCTTCTTGGGGTCGTGGACTGGATCGATGGCGATATTGCGAACGGTTCGGTGATTGGTTCCAAAGGCGACCCCGCGCTACTCGGTCTGGCCGGTCATTCGTTGGGCGGCAAGATCTCGTTTTTGAGCGCGGCCAATGACAGTCGACCCGACGCGGTTTTTGGTATCGATGCGGTTGACTCCGAGCCGCCCTTCACGCTGAATCCATCGGGCTATCCGTCGGTTGCCCCCGAGAGGATGCCGGATATCTCTGTACCGATTGCATCACTCGGTGAGACGGTCGATTCGGGAGGAGGCTTCATGCCTTGCGCGCCGTCAGACGAAAACTTCAAACAGTATTACGACGCGGCGACATCTCCGGCACTTCAGATCGAGATCGTAGGGGCTGACCACATGGATTTCCTCGACGATCCGAACTGCAGTGCGTGCACATTATGCGGCCCCGGGTCGACGGACCCAGACGTCACCAAAGCCTATCTGCGGACCTATATCACGGCGTTCTTCGACCTGACTCTCAAGGGAATGTCAGAGCGTTCGACGTGGCTTACAGGAGCCGAAATGGCGAGTGACGAAGCGACGAACGAGGTGATTGCAGACTCCAAGAACGGATTCTGATCACGCGCCCGAGCAGGCAGCCTCGCTCGGAAACGTCTCCCAACCTTCGGGGGCATGGCAGGGGGTCGGATACTGGCAGCAGTTGCCGGTCTCGGGGTCCTTTGCCCATGCGATGACCTGAATGCATGGGTTTTCGGGTGGCTTTGGGCGTGGGCATGTGAATGGAGCAGAAAGATCGGGACCGGTGTCTGGCAAGACGCCGACATCCCCGGTGCTCGCGTCCGTCGCCATGTCCTGTGTCGCAGTCATGTCTGCGGCCGACATATCACTCGTGGCTGCGTCGGTGCTTGCGTCTTCGCCCGCTGCGTCGACGTTCGATGCCAGATCCTGCGCAGCGTCGGTGGGCGATGCGTCCGCGACTTCGCTCATGTCCGATGCGGTATCGACCACGACCTCCATATCCGCCTCTGAAGCATCGGGAAGTGCGTTGGAGTCTGCGCTTGCAGGCGCATCGATGATACAGGCCGTTGCGAGCAGAATCAGTGTGCTCATCAATCCGCTGATCAGAAGTCCTTTCATACATTCTCCGTTCTTCCCTATGGACACCGTTTAGAATGCAAAGGCGCGCGTCCAATTTCAAGGAACCCGTGAATCCTCGCGTTCACTCTGCGCAACTGAAAGAGTGTACATCGCGCGAAGAAAAAATGAGCGAAAGATTCGTGCAAGAACCTGCTCGTCCGAGATCCACACGATGAGTGCCTTTGAATTCGGGTCCATATGCAGGTGACACTCGGAATGCGGAGTCTTACACTCTATGAAATCGCATCACGGGAGAGGCCATGGAGCTCAAAGCGATTCTCGTTGCTTTCGTATTCGCTTTTTCATCCGCCTGCGGCGACGGCGAAGAGGACTCAGACAACCCTGCGAATAACGCCATGGATACGGCCGCCGACGCGACTTCGAATGGGACGGATGACGTCGGCAATAACGACCAGAACAATCCGAATAATATCTCGGACATGGGTACCGGCGACCAGGGAGAGACGCAGACGAATAACGCCAACAATCAGCTCGACATGGCAACGGCCGCAGACATGGCGCCGCCTGAGGATATGGGGAATCCCAATCAGGCGTGTGATTTCGAAGCGCAGAATGGCATCGTCGTGATCGAAGCCGAGTCATTGCCACTCAACGAAAACTGGCAGATCGGCACCGACGGAGACATCACGTATATCGAGTGGACCGGGAGCAGTCATAATAACGACCCGACGCACGGCGTTATGGAGGTCGAGATTCGCATCACCGAGCCGGGCCGATATCAGCTGCAGTGGTACACTCAAATCGGCATGGGGACGAATACCACCGAGCATAACGACGCCTGGGTGAAGTTTCCCGACGCTGCGGATTACTACGGGCTCAAAGGGGAAGCAGGCGCCGAGATTCGCCGCTACTGGAAGCCGATCTGTGAGGACGATACGGCCATGGCGGAGATCGAGGCGATGCCTGAAGTCGATACCGCAAGTTGTGCCGAAGGGTCGACGCGTGATGGATGGATGAAGGTCTATTCGTCGGGCGCAACCGATTGGCGGTGGTCGGCTCGTACGTCGGACAACGATGCGTCGAACGTCATGGCCGAATTTCCTCAGGCCGGGGTCTATACCTTTGCGATGGCAGCACGTGCAGATTTCAGCCGATACGATCGAATCCTGCTGCATCGGGAAGAACTCGCAAATAATGATGTGCGCGACCTCAGTCTGCCTGAGACCGTCTGCGATTGAGACGATGTCAGTGATTCGCCTCTTTTCTTGATTTGTGAGAGTGATGAGTACTTTGTTGGATTTTCCAACCGAACTTCGTGAGCGCTTCGAGCCTACTCGAAAGATTGGTGGTACCGAGAAGAGTTCGGTCTTTGAAGCCAGAGATATCGCGCTCGATCGAGCGTTCGCAGTCAAGGTGCTGCGCGTCGGAGACGATGGGATTTCGGGTGGGCTCACGCGGCTGCAGCGCGAGGTCGATGCGATTTTGCAGCTTCGAAGTCCACACGTCATACCTGTCTACGACCTGATCGAACTCGAATCCGACAGAATCGCCCTGGTCATGGAAATGGTCGAAGGCGAGTCGTTGATGGAAGTCGTCGAGCGCGATCGACTCGGCATTGCGCAGGGCGTGATCCTCTTACATCAGCTTTCCAACGTCCTGGCTGAAGTGCATATGCGAGGCATGCTTCACCGCAATATCTCGCCGCACGGTCTGATGTTGCAGCGGCTGCCCAGTGGCGAGGTCTTTTTGCGCATGCATGACTTCGGTCGGGTCAAGGTAGAAGGTGAAGAGCCAGTGCTGGTGCCCCTTCGGGACCCTCGCTATGCGGCTCCCGAAGAACTCGAAGGCGCCTCGAAAATCGGCGAGGCGGCGGATGTCTTTTCGGTCGGCGCGGTCGCGTATCACCTCCTGAGCGGTCGCGCGCCATGGTCAGGCGACCGTGCCGAACGCGTCGTGTCTTCGCGGAAATTTCCCCTTCAACCCCTCGAAGAGATACGGCCTGAGATCAGTGAGTACGCGGGCTTGAATGAACTCGTCATGGGTATGCTCGAGCTCGACACGGACCAGCGAATCTCGGCGATCGCAGATGTAGTGGATGCCGCCCGCTCGATGTTGAAGCGATACCAACTCGTGCCGCGGGCCAAACGTGAAGAGACCAATGTCGTAAAGCCGCCCGCCCTGTCTTCGCTTTCGCAGTTCGGCCTCGATGCCAAGTCGTCGTCGATCGTCTGGGTGGATGGAATCCAGCGCATTCACACCGAAGCGATGGTCTCGGAGGTCGAGATCGACGCGGAGATTACCGAGATCTGCGCAAAACATGGGGTGATTCTCGGAGATGACCAGGGCCGGGTCTGGGGACAATGGCCTGAGATGGCGACGATATTCAATTGCCCGGACGGCTCGGCAGTGACGGCAATCGATGTGATCGATGATCTCGAAGCCATCGCGGTGGGCACCGTCGCAGGTCATGTCCACGTGGGCCGGAAGCTCAAAGATTCGTGGAATTGGCGCGAGCGCTCGGGTGGCCGTAGCGTCGACCGTCTGGCGCTCAGTCCTGATGGCTCGCTCCTGGCCGTGGCGCGCACCCAATCGGATCTCGAGATCGTCGACGGAGACCGCACTCATGAGCTCGAGCTTCCGAGCCGGCGCGTGATGAGCCTTTCGTGGTCTCGAGACAACAGTATCCTGCTGGTGCTCCTCGAGTGTCAGTTGGTGGTCTTCGACCGACGCGGGGTGATGGTCTACACGGTGACCGTCGACCCTTCCTTGATTCGCCTCGAATATAGCACGGAGAATGAATTGATGGCGCTCTGGGTCGGCGACGAGGGCGTCGAGACCCGTCCTTTCGAAATCGATCTGGGATGAGTCGGATCCGACATCTGGCTGTGATTCGGGGCAGCACTGAATCGATGCCGCAGCGTGTTCGAGCCTGGCTTCATGATTTGGAGAGCACTCACCGCGCGGCGAGAGCACTTCGCCGTGGGGTCCATGCGCTCTGTCAGATGCACCGAGGACGCGTCGAATCCTAATGCGGTTCGACGATGCGTGAGCGCGACTCGGTACGCACGAGATTGAGGACGCGATCCGAGGTGAGAAAGTCTCCCGGGAATCCGAGTTCGATCTGGCTCACATCATCAAGCTTTGCCAGATGTTCTTCTCCCAGATCGAGGTTGGCAGCTCCTAACGTGTCTTCGATCTGACTCACTTTTCGGGCGCCCACGATCGGGATGCTCCAATAGCCCTGTTGTAGAGCCCACGCGGTGGCGACCTGAGCCGAAGTCACGCCCAGCTCGTCAGCAACTGCATCGACGGCCCGGGCGATCTCGAAATTGCGATCGATGAAGCGGCCTCGCCCTTCGTTTCCTTCTTTGCGCTTGGTCTCTTCGGCATCGTCGCGCGTGTATTTGCCCGCGAGGAGTCCTCCGCCCAGTGGCGCCCAGCCGAGGACCGACATGCCATAGTGCTTGGCCATGGGAATGAGGTCGCGCTCGACGGTTCGCTGAATGAGGCTGTACTCGATCTGCACGCCGCAATACTGGCTCCAGCCTCGCAATTCGGCGTGTGTATTCGATGCGCTCACGACCCACGCTGGGGTGTCGCTGACGCCAATGTGCAGAATTTTGCCGGCTCGCACCAGATCGTCCAGAGCCCGTACCGTCTCTTGCCACGGGGTGAAGGTATCCCATGCATGGACCCAGAGAAGGTCGATGTAGTCAGTGCGCAGCCGTTCGAGGCTCTTCTCGACCGAACGAACGAGGTTCTTGCGCGTGTTGCCGGCCGTGTTGGGGTCATCATGATCCATGGCCAGGGTGTACTTCGTTGCGACGACGTATCGATGCCGCTGACCCTCGAGCCACTTGCCACAAATCTCCTCGGTCTCGCCGTCGTGGTATTTATTGGCGGTGTCCAGGAAGTTCCCGCCTGCGTCGGCGTAGGTCGAGAGTACCTGGTGGCTGGTCTTTTCGTCAGCGCCAAACCCCCATGTCTCTCCAAAACTCATGGTTCCCAGACAGATCTCCGAAACTTTGAGTCCCGTTTGTCCAAGCAGGCGATAGTCGAGCATCTTTTCTCCTCGTTGCGGTTCGGAAAACGTATCCCTTGAGAGACCCGAAGGTGTCAAACGTCGCGGTGCGAAAGAGAGACGAGAAAGAACTCATTCGCCAGGTTCTGTGAAGCCCATCCGACCTGCGGTACCGGTACGATGCTTTCGGTGACCCTCTAAGACGCCATTCATCGCCCTTCTAGGACTCGAGATAAGCCTTTGCGTTGTCGACCAAAAGGCCGAACGCCGGATGTGCATGGTGGCGGCTTGCCGAGACCAGGTAGAACTCCTCGCGCACCGTCTCGAGGACTCCGATTTTCTCGACCTCGAGCCGTGCGAGAATGTCATCTTCGATGACCGTGGGAGCCGGGAAGAGCCCGGCTCCCGCGTCTCCGAAAGCCTTCATGAGTGCCGTGTCTTCGAATTCACCTGCGATCCGAGGGTGGATGTCGTTCTCTACGAAGAAACGGTCGAGTCTGCGCCGGACGACCGTCATGGTCTGCGGCAAGAGTAGCGGTGCTCCCTCTAAATCGTCCGGAAAATTCTTGATGGTTTTGGCAAGCGTGGGTGCTGCGAAGAAGGACATCGACGAGTCTCCAAGCCGCTCGTTGTGGACCGGAATCGAACCCGGTGCGGACATCGGCGAATCGGTGAGAACCATGTCGAATTGATGCAGCGTGAGCCGAGTCGTCAACTCGTCCTCGCGACCTTCGTGAAAGATCACATGAGCTTCGGGGTGGTCGCGGACGACGGATTCAACGAGTCTGCGTACCAACATTTTGGGCACTGCATCGAGGACCCCGATCTCGAGCCTCACGAAATTCTCGCCGCTTCGTCGCGCCAGGTACTGTTGGAGCTCGCGCCCCGACGAAAAGATTTCCTCGGCGTACCCGAAGACGATTTCGCCGAGATCCGTGAGTGTCATTCCGGCACCTGCCCGGCGAAACAAGGGTTGACCGATCGCCTCTTCGAGCTGACTGATCTGTCCAGAGATGGTCGAAGGGGTGACGTGAAGTACCTCGGAGGTGGCGCGGATGCTGCCTTCGCGCGCGACATGCCAGAAGTAATGCAGGTGATGGTAATTCAAATATTGCATCGAGTACTCGGCGTGTTCGTTCAAACCGAACGGGGGGCGCGATAATACCCATGAAGACATGCGAGTGAAAGGACATCACACTGTCAAAACCAGTTCCCTTTGGAGGACCAAATGAGAAACTACATCGCACTAATCGTCGCATCACTCGCCCTTTCGCTGGCCGCGTGCAAATCGAGCGACCCGCAGCCGACAGCCGAGGAACCAAGCGCGGAAGAAACGCAGACGACCGAAGAGTCGACGGCGCCCGAGGTCGGCTCGACCGAAGCGCTGGATGCCGAGGCACAGGCAGCGCTGACCCCAGATGCCGTGCTCGAGCGTCTGATGGCGGGAAATAAGCGCTACACCGAAGGCAACATGCTCAACCGTGACCTCATGGGCCAGGTCGATGCCACATCCACCGGACAGTTCCCGTCGGCCATCGTTCTGGGCTGCGTGGATTCGCGTGTGCCGCCCGAGATCGTGTTCGACCAGGGGATCGGCGACATCTTCTCGGCTCGGGTAGCCGGAAATATCATCGATGACCACGTCCTCGGCTCCATCGAATTCGCGACCAAAGTCGCCGGCTCGAAGCTTGTCGTCGTCATGGGTCACACCGCCTGCGGAGCCGTGAAAGGATCGTGCGACGGGGTCGAGCTCGGACAGATCACGTCGCTGGTCAATACCATTCAGCCCTCGGTCAAAGCCGTGAATGCCGAAGGAGAGACCTGCACTTCGAAAAAGCCCAAGATCGTCAACAAGGTCGCCGCTCATAATGTTCAGCGTACGATCGACGA
Source organism: uncultured Bradymonadales bacterium (assembly GCA_964346045.1). GTDB lineage: Bacteria > Myxococcota_A > Bradymonadia > Bradymonadales > Bradymonadaceae > CAYFTY01. The sequence goes on from CAYFTY010000018.1 coordinate 9,419, forward strand.
GATGAAGGAGCGCTCTGAGATTCTCACAGACCTCGAGACATCGGGAGATATCAAGATTGTCGGAGCCATGTACGACGTCAGTACCGGCGAGGTCACTTTCAACTGAGAATCTAATTTGCTAATGCATGAGCCGGCGAGAGATCGCCGGCTTCTTTTGTATCTACGCTTTGGAGTTTCAAATGTCTGGAAAAAGCTCACGAATAACTGTCGCTCGGGGAGACGGAATCGGCCCCGAGATCATGGAGGCTACTCTCCGGATCCTCGAGGCCGCCGAAGCCCCGATCGAATACGATGAGATCGAAATCGGCAAGAAGGCCTACGAGGCCGGCCATACGTCCGGGATTCCGCCCGAAGCGTGGGAGACGATCCGAAAGAATAAGGTCTTCCTCAAGGCACCCATTACGACCCCGCTGGGCGGAGGATACAAGAGCCTGAATGTGACGATTCGCAAGAGCCTGAATCTCTTTGCGAACGTTCGACCGACAAAGGCCTACTCGCCGTATGTGTCGTCACCGCACCCTGGAATCAATCTGGTCATCATTCGCGAGAATGAAGAGGACCTCTACGCGGGAATCGAGCATCAGCAGACGCCCGAAGTCACCCAGGTGCTCAAGCTCATTACCCGCCCGGGTACCGAACGCATTGTCCGCTATGCCTTCGAATACGCTCAGGCCTACGGGCGCAAGCGCGTCACGTGCATGACCAAAGACAATATCATGAAGCACACCGATGGACTCTTCCATCGGGTCTTCGAAGAGGTCGCTGCCGAATATCCAGACATCGAGAGTGACCACCAGATCATCGACATTGGGTCGGCTCGACTCGCGGCGACCCCCGAGCAGTTCGACGTCATCGTGACGCTGAATCTCTACGGCGACATCCTCTCGGATATCTCGGCGCAGATTGCGGGTTCGGTTGGACTGGCCGGCTCGGCCAATATCGGCGATGAGGTCGCGATGTTTGAAGCCGTGCATGGCTCGGCCCCCGATATCGCCGGCCGAGACGTGGCCAATCCCTCGGGACTGCTTCTCGGGGCAACCCAGATGCTGGTCCACCTCGGACATTCAGATATCGCCGAGACCATCAAGAATGCCTGGCTCAAGACCATTGAAGACGGCGTGCACACGATGGATATCTACCGGCCCAACGAGAGTTCGAGAGAGGTCGGAACCACGGACTTCACAGATGCTGTGATCGAGCGACTCGGCGATAAGCCGAGCCATCTCGAACCGGTGTCCTATAAGCGGGGCGGCATCAAGATCGGACACCGCGACACCAAGCGAGAAAAGAAAGAACTCGTGGGCATCGATGTGTTTATCGATTGGAACGGAGACCGAGACCCCGACGTGATTGGCAAGGGGCTCGAAGAAGCCGCGCCCACCGGCTGGAAGCTCAAGATGATTACCAACCGTGGCGTGAAGGTATACCCAGACGGGATGCCCGAGACCTTCTGCACGGACCACTGGCGCTGCCGCTTCCTGCCCGAGAGCGACACCACCGAGTTCAGCTCGGCGCTCGAGCTACAGACGGCTCTCAGCAAGGCCGGATGGGATATTATCAAGACCGAGAATCTCTACACATTCGACGGACGGCGAGCCTATTCGCTGGGCCAGGGTGAGTGATACGAAGGTTGAAAGAAAAGAGGCGCGGCCCGTTTTAGGCCGCGCCTTTTCTATGTCTGCGGTGGATTCAGACGACCGTGAGTGCGGTGCAAGCTACCGACCGGTCTCATTTTCGAGCCGATTAGACCTCGAGCGCGAGGCGTGTGCCCTGGTCGATGGCGCGTTTGGCGTCGAGCTCGGCAGCTTTGTCTGCACCACCGATCAGATGGACTCGGGGACCGCGTGAAAAGACTTCTTTTGCGAGCTCTCTTCTGGATACCTGTCCGGCGCAGATCACCACATTATCGACTTCGATGGTTCGTGCTTTGCCACCGACCATGAGATGAAGCCCGCGGTCATCGATTTTTTCGTACTGGCATTCGGCGAGCATTTCGACGCCGAACTTCTTCATGCTGGCCCGATGAATCCAACCCGTGGTCTTTCCAAGACCTGCTCCGAGCTTTCCCTGAGAGCGCTGGCACATTGTGATCTGACGAGCCGGGGCAGGGTGGTCGGGCTCGGTGAGAGCTCCGCGCTCTTCGTAATCGCGGTCGACACCCCACGCTTCGAGCCATTCGTCGGTGTCTGCGGTCAGACTCTCGCCTTCGTGAGCGAGGAACTCGGCGACATCAAAGCCAATGCCACCTGCGCCGATGATCGCGACCCGCGCGCCGACGGGTTTACGGTGCTTCAAGACATCCACGTAGCTGAGCACCATCTCGTGGTCGATGCCGGGAAGATCGATCTCACGAGGATTTACCCCCGTAGCGACGATCACCTCGTCATATTCGTCGAGCATTTCAGCCGTGGCCTGGGTTTCGAGCCTGACGTCGACGTTGGTTGCATCGAGGAGCGTTCGAAAATAGCGCAGCGTCTCTTCGAATTCTTCTTTCCCCGGAATGATCTTGGCCATGTTGAATTGGCCGCCAATGCGGTCGCTTTTTTCGAAGAGCACGACGTCGTGTCCGCGTTCGGCGAGCGTGGTGGATGCGGCCAGCCCGGCTGGTCCCGCCCCCACGACAGCGACCCTCTTCGGCGCATCGGTGGGCGTGACTTCGAGCTCGGTTTCGTAGCAGGCGAGGGGATTGACCAGGCAACTCGCTCGCTTGTTTTCGAAGACATGGTCGAGACAGGCCTGATTGCAAGCAATGCAGGTGTTGATGAACTCCTCGCGGCCATCCTCAGCCTTTCGTACCCAGTCGGGATCGGCCAGAAAGGGCCTCGCCATACTGACCATATCGGCGCAGCCATCGGCGAGAACCTGCTCGGCAACGTCGGGCATGTTGATACGGTTCGATGTGACGAGCGGGATGCTCACCTCACCCATCAGTCGCCTGGTGATCCAGGCAAAACCTGCCCGAGGCACCATCGTGCCGATGGTCGGTATACGCGCTTCGTGCCAGCCGATGCCGGTATTGATAATGCTCGCGCCGGCTTTTTCGATCTCTTTTCCGAGGTGGACGACTTCGTCCCATGTGCTGCCATCGTCGACGAGGTCGAGCATCGACAGTCGATAGATGATGATGAAATCGTTGCCGACCGCTTCACGGCACGCCTTGACGATCTCGATGGGAAAGCGAATCCGATTTTCGAAACTCCCGCCCCATTCGTCCGTGCGTTCATTGGTCTTCGAGACAATGAACTGATTGATCAGATAGCCCTCACTGCCCATGATCTCGATGCCGTCATATCCGGCTTTTCGAGCGTCCTTTGCACAACTCGCAAAGTCCTTGATGGTCTTTCGCACGCCACGTTTCGAGAGGGCGAAAGGCGTGAACGGGTTGATCGGCGCTTTCTTGCGGCTCGGGGCGACCTGCAGTGGGTGATAGGCGTAGCGTCCAGCGTGCAGAATCTGCATGGCAATCCGTCCGCCCTCTCGATGCACTGCGTCGGTTACGGCGCGGTGTTTGTACACATCCCAACGGTTGGACATCGTGGCGGCAAACGGTTTGACCCAGCCGGCACGATTCGGCGCGATGCCGCCGGTGACCATCAAGCCAACGCCGCCTCGTGCTCGGCGCGCGAAATAGGCGGCCATACGGTCGAGCTGTCCGAATTCTTCTTCGAGACCGACGTGCATCGATCCCATCAAGACTCGATTCTTCAGAGTGACATGACCCAGATCGAGGGGCGCTAGGAGTTTGGGGTACTTATTCTCGGTCAAAGTGATTTCCTGGTAAAAGCCTGCTTGCGACACTAAATGAATCGCGATTCAGTCACAACACTCGTGGTTTCTACCAGGTGAGATATCGGCGCGCGAAATCGATCGTTTCGAAGCACCGGGCAAGGGGTTAAACTACTGCTCCAATCTACAATCGGGAGGTCTCATGGGACGCAAGTGCCTCGTAGTCGTTCTATTTGCGCTCGCCGCGATAGCGTGTGAGCAGAAAAAGCAGGTAGCGACTGCTACCAGCGAAAATGAAGCAGACGAAGCGGTCGACCAAAAATTGAGGGTTGCCGAGGGCGAGGCTGCGCCCGAACCTGCAATTATGCCGGGCGAAGCGGCACCACCAAGTCGCGCACGCTCTGCCAAGAAACGAAAGGTCATCGAAGGTGGACTCGCGCGGAAGTCGATCGCCATCGACCGCGAGCCTCCTCCGCCTGCGGACATCGATACACCTTCATCCGAAAAATACGAGGACTCGGGAGTCAATCCGTGGACTCAATCGGCTGAAGATAATCTCTCGACCTTCGCAGTGGATGTCGATACGGGCAGCTACACGAATGTCCGCAAAAAGATCCTCGAGCAGCAATCGAAGCCTCCGAAAGGTGCGGTTCGTGTCGAAGAATTCGTGAACTATTTTCGATACGACTATCCCAACCCCGGCAAAGTCTTCGGAGTGTACGTGGAAGGAGCACCGAGCCCGTTTGCCTCGGCTGGAGACCGCCATTTGCTGCGCATCGGGGTGCAGGGCAAACGGCTCGAAACCAAAGAGCGAAAGCCGATTCATCTGACTCTTCTGGTCGACGTATCGGGTTCGATGAATTCGCCAGATAAATTGCCGCTGGCGGTCAAGGCACTGAAGGTGCTGACGAATAATATGCAAGAGGGCGATACCATCGGCGTCGCGACGTACGCAGGGTATGTCTCGAAGGTTCTGGAGCCCACGGGAGTCGAGAACCGCGGGGCCATCTTTGCAGCACTCGATAGTCTCGGTGCTGGAGGCGGAACGGGCATGGCCTCAGGCATGAAGCTCGCCTACGAGATGGCGATCAGTCAGAAAAAGCCAGGCAACGTTTCACGCGTGATCGTTCTCTCGGATGGTGATGCGAACATCGGCCCGACCTCCCATGAAGAAATTCTGAAGTCGATCGATGGCTATGTGCAAGAGGGCGTCACCCTTTCGACCATCGGTCTCGGCTCGGGCAATTACAACGAGGCGGCGATGGAGCGGCTCGCGAATAAAGGAAACGGTAACTACTACTATATCGATAGCCTTGCC
>CAYFTY010000019.1:0-14287 GCA_964346045.1 uncultured Bradymonadales bacterium
GGAGCAAATTCCTCGACGAGCGCGGCTTCGATCGGATTTCCCTCTTGGTCGGTGATCGTGCCCTGAAGCGTGGCTCCAGACTCGAGTGTGATTCGCGCGCCCAGTGTCGTTGCGCCGCTTCGCACCTTGATGCGTTGCGACGTTCCGTCGGCAAGGCCCTCGGCCCTCGCCCGAAAGTCATAGCTTCCGGGGCGCAGCGGCCCGTATTTGAAAATCCCTTTCGAGTGATGAAAAAATTGCGGCTCGAAGACACGGTTCGAATAGGGTCTCGGACCGTCGACCTCGAATGTCTCGACGACCACCGTGAATTCGGTGACCGGTCGAGATGCCGAATCGACCACCCTACCGCGAACGAAGCCGCCTTCTGCGAGCTCGAGTTTGAGCTCTTTCCCCGATGTGGCCGGCAACGTAGCAGACGACCCGTAGAAGGGGCTCAACGCCTGGATGCCGGCGATGTCGGGCGGTGCATCCGGCCACGAAAATGTCCCATCCGCCTCGGTGCGAACGAGTTCTTTTCGGTCGGGAAAGACCACCATCGCATCCGCTACGGGATCACCACTTCGCTCGAGGACGACCTTTCCAAAGAGGCCCTCGCTCTTTTGGAGCACGATATGGAGTGGGTCACTCTCGTCGCTCGAAAGCATGAGATCTTCGACGATTTCAGAGCGAAATCCGGGGGCACTGAATTCGACCCAGGCTGAGCCGGCGGGTAGGTTCGAGACCTCGAATTCACCCTCTGCATTGGTCGACGTGCGCCGCGGGCGCGGGAGCTCGTCTGCGTGGACGACGATCTCGGCGGCACTGATCATCTCACCTTCGCTCGATGCCACGGTACCGCTCAGGCGACCTCCGGGTAGAAGCTCGATTTCGATATTCTGGATCCGGGTGCCTGATTCGAGAGATAGCACTCGGCTTTCGCCCAGGGCCATTTCTTCGGGCTCGGCGAGTATGCGCACTCGTCCGGGGGCCACGCCGTCGAGTTCGAAGCTCCCGTCTTCGCCGCTCTCGGCGACTCCGTCGATCGAGAACGGTCCGAATGGACCACCGAGCCCTTCTGTGTCGAGATATAGCAGGCTCAGGCGGGCTGCGACAGGCGCGCTGCCGGCAACGACGCGTCCCGAGAGGCTGGCCGGCTCATAGAGTGTCAGGCTCATATCGTCGAGCGAGGTGTCACGGCCGAGTATGAAATCTCTGGCGTGCATCGTCACCGGACCGGGGAGTACGTATTCATCATGTTCGGCACTGATGCGGTGAGGACCGGGTCTCAGGCCGCCGAATTCGAAGGCTCCATCTGTGTCGGTGCGACTCTCGAGGTCGGTGTCGACGAGCCAGACGCGCGCGTTCGCGATGGCGTTTCCAAGCGGGTCGACAACCACCCCTCGTACACGAAGGCCCTCGGTCTCGGCACGTTTCTCCGAGCCCGCATCCACACGTTTCGCCGGGGGATTTTCAGGCGCAAGTTCCCCGCGCTCGTCGGGTCGCAAAAAGAAAGCGACTGTGGCCGACATCGCAACGACCACAGCGCCGACCAAAAGGGTCTTTCGATCCATCATCGGCTCCGTTTGTGATTGCGAGTCATCTCGGCAAGCATCTCCCAGGGCTCGTCGTCATCGAGCATTGCAGGGGACATGCGCCATTGCCAGTTATCGCTGCTGGTACCCGGCGTGTTCATACGGGCCTCGGTGCCAAGCTCGAAGAGGTCCTGGGGCGTAAAGACCACGAGATTGGCTTTCGAAGCTGCGATACTCTCCATCATCGCCCAGACGATACCTTCGTCGGCGTGCGAGAGATAGTTTCGCACCTGATGGCGAGTGTCTTCGCCGGCCTCCTGGTACCAGCCCATCGTCGTATCGTTGTCGTGTGTCCCGAGGAATGCGACGCAGAGCTCGGGATAGGTATGCGGCAAGAAGGGATGGCCGGGATTTCCGTCGAACGCGAATTGCATCACCCTCATACCGGGGAGTTTGTGTCGGTCGCGCAGCATGAGTACTTCCTCGGTAATCATGCCGAGGTCTTCAGCGATGAATGGAACCTCTCCAAATTCGGCTCGAATTGCATCAAAAAATGCATCGCCGGGGCCGTCGCGCCACTCTCCCTCGATGGCATTGGGAGCGCTTGCCGGAACCGCCCAGTACGACTCGAAACCCCGAAAATGGTCGATACGCACGATATCAGAGAGCTGAGTTGCACGACGGATGCGCTCGAACCACCACTCGTAGCCGCGCTCGGCCAGAGCATCCCAACGGTAGAGGGGATTACCCCATTTCTGCCCGGTCGCGCTGAAGTAGTCAGGGGGCACCCCGGCCACGACGCTGGCTTCTCCAGACTCATCGATTTCGAAAATCTCGCGATTCGCCCAGGCATCGGCCGAATCCATCGCCGGAAAGATCGGGATGTCTCCGATGATGCGCACATCTCGAGCAGCGGCATATTCCTTGAGCGCGGTCCATTGCTGGTCAAACACGAATTGCCTGAATTTGGCTTTTGCGATCGACGTCTCGAGGGCGCGGCTCACCGATTCGAGCGTCGATGGTTTGCGGGCGACGACGTCTTGTGGCCACCGCCTCCAGTCCTTTCCGCCATACGAAGTCTTGAGTGCGTAAAAGAGTGCCCAATCGTCGAGCCACGCGCTCTCTTCCTGACAGAAACGCTCGAAATCAGCGTCGGGTTGCCACGCCTCGAATGCTACGTCGAGCGCCTGCATGCGGGCCGGTGCGACTTCTTCGATGACGAACTCATCGTCGGCTTCTCCCGCGCAGGCTTCGCGTACCGGGTCGAGGTCTGCATCTTCGAGCAGGCCGTCTTCTACGAGGGCCTCGAGATCGATGAGGATCGGGTTTCCGGCAAAGGCCGATGGTGCAGCATAGGGCGAGCCCATGAAATCGGTCGGGTGTAGCGGTAAGACCTGCCACCATCGCTGATCGCTCTCAGCGATTCGGTCGATGAAATCTCGCGCGACGGCGCCGAGATCGCCCACACCGAGGCTGCCTGGGAGACTTGTCGGATGCAGCAGAATGCCCGAAGATCGTTGCCATTTCATCTCAGTCGTCCTCCGTATTAGACGTGGACTCGCTTTCTACATTAAACACACTGGAGCACAACCATGCGTGACCAGGCGATGGACCCTTTAAGCTCAAAGAGGCGATTCACGTCTGGAACGACGAAGCGAAAAGCTCTGAGGCTCTTCGCATTCAGGCGCGCTGTTCAGCGAGCTTTCTTGTAGCAATCCGAGGGCGAATTGCCCTCCTGGCTGGCGCATTTCTGCATCATTCTCAGGTCGACCGCGTTCTGGGGGTTTTGAAAGCGCGCGGTGTCGACGTTTTCGAGCTGATTTTGCATCCGCTGCATGTCGGCCGGATTGGGCATGCGACCTGAGGTGCGCATAGGCATCGGGGGCCGGTTCTCAGCCTCTTCGCGCTGAATCTTGCCTTCGAGATCAAGCGCGAAAAGCACCTGCCCGACCTCGAGTTCGCTGGCGCCGTACCGGCCGGTGGCAAGGGGTTCGTTGAGGTTGGTGATGTGGATCGTTTCGGCCGTCAACGGATGTCCACTTCCACGCTCGGTCACCAGCACGATGCGCCGATGTTGTCGGGGCACTTTGTGCACCGACTGAACGGTCTTCAGGGTGCGGCGCTTGATGTCGGTGAAATAGTGAAAGGAGAGGTGGGTATCTTGCGACGAAAACGTGAAGTAAGGCGTATTCGACTCTTCTTTCAAAGACGAGAGCCCAAACAAAAGAAAGAGCGCAACCGCCGTCATGCTCAAGAGCGAGAGAATCACGATATTCATCGTGCTGCTCTCGCGTTGAGGCGCGGGCGCGAACGACTTTTGCGGCTCATTGTCCATGATTGCATCTCCCGTGATGCACCAGTCTATCAGACCGAAACATGTCTCGCACGGCGCAGTGGCTCGCCCGGTCGGATTCGTGGTACAAGCTGCGGCGCGAGGAGCCGTATGAAAGAATCCTGGATCCAGCGAGAGCCCACCGATCGACTCGATGTCGGTATCGCTGCATTGCTGTCGATTCTGACCTTCGTCGTACTGATGGCGACCATGCAGATGGGCTTCACCCGCGACGAGAGTTTCTATTTCCACGCAGCCTACCAGTACATCGGCTGGTTCGAAGAACTCTGGAAAAACCTGCAGGCCGGCGAACTCGCGGCGAGCTTCACGCAGGCCAATATCGACAAACATTGGAGCTACAATCCCGAGCATCCAGTGCTCGTTAAGACGCTCTTTGCGCTGAGTTGGAAGATCTTCCATGACCTTCTCGACTGGACCTCGGCGAGCACGGCGATGAGGCTTCCGGGCGCAGCCTTCGCTGCGATGCTCTCGTCGATCGTCTATCTCTGGTCACGCCAGCTCTTCGGGCGCATCGCCGGCGTGCTTGCAGTGGTCGCGCTTCTCGCTCAGCCTCGCTACTTCTTCCATGCTCATATGGCGTGTTTCGACGTCCCGGTGATCTTCATGTGGACGGCGGTCGTCTACGCCTACTGGCGCGCATTCGAGAGCAGGGGATGGGCCATCGCTTGCGGGGTCTTTTTTGGTCTGGCGCTTTCGACCAAATTGAACGCGTTCTTTTTGCCCATCGTACTGATCGGTCATTGGCTCTTTACGCGGCGGTCGGAATTCGGTCTCGAGCGTGATCCCCTTCGCCTGCAAACGCCGGGTGTGCCGCTGGCATTCGTCGCGATGGCCGTGATCGGGCCCATCCTCTTCTATGGCCTCTGGCCACGCCACTGGTTCGAGACGACAGAGCGCGTGCAGTGGTACATGAACTTTCACCTCAAGCACGTTCATTACTTCGTCTACTATTTCGGCCAGAATATTCAGCAGCCGCCGCTGCCGATATCTTATCCCGCGGTCATGACGCTGGTGACCGTACCCGTGACCCTGCTGCTCGCGACTTTGATGGGGGCCGGCGCGTGGATCAGAGAGGCGTGGAGGGCAGGTGGAGAGCTCTCGAGCACGGCCTGGCTGATGTGGATCAATATTGTCTTCCCGATCGCGCTCATCTCGATGCCGGAGACACCGATCTTTGGCGGGGTGAAGCACTGGATGACGGCATCACCCTTCATCGCGATCGTAGCAGCCGGCGGGATCGTGTGGGCGGCGAGCAAGATCGGGGAGGGGCAGCGAGTCGCTCTCGTTACTGCCATCGTCGGCACCATCGCATGTACGCCGGCCGTCTGGGCGACTCGTCATATCCACCCCTTCGGAACTTCCTACTATAACGAGCTCGTCGGCGGCGTCCGAGGGGCCGCCGACCTCGAAATGATGCGCCAGTTCTGGGGGTATACATCCCGTCAGGCTCTACCATGGCTCAACGAACACGCTCCCCAGAACGCCCGCGTCTGGACCCATAATACGACCGGATACGCGTGGCATATGTATCGGCGCGAAGACCAGGTTCGAAAGGACATCCGGCCGACGTCGTTACGAGGAAGTCAGTTGACGCTCTACCACCATCAGAAAGCGTTCGTTTTCAAGCTCGTGGATGTTTTCGAAGAATACCAGACGCGGGCACCTGTCTATGTGGTCGACATCGAGGGCGTTCCTGTGCTCAGCGTCTACGCAAGACCCGGCGCCATCGAGCGCTGAAAGCGCAGTTGCGCAACCCAAACAACGTTGATACCAAAGGAAGCGCAAACTCTCTTCCGGAGTAGTGAAATGGCCAAAAGCAAAAAGAAAACTATCGAAAGCCTCGCGGCGGTGAAGAACGTCGGCCCCAAATATGCCGAGGCTGCCTACGACGAGCTTGGAATCCGTTCGATCGAAGACCTCATATCGGCGGCCGAGAAAGGTGAGCTTCAGAAGCTCTCGGGCATCGGCGCCAAAAAAGAAAAAGCGATCCTCGAGAGCGCTCGTGGATCGGCCGATCCGAAGCCGGCCAAGACGCCTTCGAAGCCCAAGAAGAGCTCGAAGCCGTCCAAGTCGAAGTCGTCCAAGTCGAAGTCGTCCAAGTCGAAGTCGTCCAAATCGTCCAAGTCGGGCGCGAAGAGCGAGACCAAGGCCGACAAGCCGAAGGCCAAAAAAGAAAAGCCTGCGGCCAAGAAAGAAGAAGCGAAGAAGCCCGAAGCCAGGGCCAAGAACGACGACAAGAAGGCATCGGGATCGAGCTCGACTCGGCCTCGGCCGCAGAGCAATTACAGGCCACGCGAGCGAAAAAAGAGCTCGTCGAATCCGATTGTCTTCGTCGGAAAGCTCGTCTTCAAGATTGCGAAGAAGCTCTTGAGCTGAGATCGCGATTCATCGGGGCACTGAGGGGCGTCTCGTATCGAGGCGCCTCGTTCATTTGGGGCCACGCAGGGAGGCCCGTATGTCGGATGACGAAAAGATCGATTGGGATACCAGCCGTCAGCGCGAGTTGAGCTACAACTCGTATCTGCGGGTCCCCGAATTGCTGGAGCTACAGCATTTCGAATCAGACCCGCCTGCGCACGACGAGCTTCTCTTCATTATCATCCACCAGTCCTACGAACTCTGGTTCAAGCTCATCCTCTATGAGCTCGACGCGGTCGGCCAGCGCCTCGAACTCGACGACGTCTATGAGGCGCAGCGGCTACTCGCGAGGGTGAACAAAATCGAGAGGATTCTGGTCGAGAAGATTCATATCCTCGAGACTATGACGCCCCGTGATTTTCTCACGTTCCGAAAGGCTCTGAATCCTGCCAGTGGCTTTCAATCGATTCAGTTTCGCGAGGTCGAATTCGCCAGTGGCATCAAGCGCCACGGCGTGATGAAGGGCATTGAACTCACGGATGAGCAGAAGGACCGTCTCGAGGCTCGACTCGAAGCTCCGAGCCTGCGCACCAAATTCTATCAGGCTCTGCAGCGCAGACATTTCGACGTGGCGATTCCACACGATCGCGGCGACGAAATCGACGATGAAGCAAAGAAGCGCACGTACGAAGCTTTGCTGCGCATCTACGAGCATCCTGAAAATCATTACCATCTCTACTCACTCGCCGAAGCGCTGATCGAGCATGACCAGAACCTGCTGCAGTGGCGTTTCCACCACGTCCGCGTCGTCGAAAGACTCATCGGCACAAAGCACGGAACAGGAGGGTCTCCCGGGGTGAGATACCTGCAGGGAACGCTCACTCGCCGCGCATTCCCGATGCTCTGGGCGGTGCGAGGGATGCTTAGCGACGACGAATTTTATGGGACAGCACGGGGCATTACTCAAACCCTAGACGGCGACGATGCCTGAGCTCGGCGAAGTCGAAATCGTACGCCAGAATCTCGAGCGTTGGTGGGTCGGCGAGTCGGCCTCTGAGGTCGTACTCGAAGACGAACACCTCTTGACGCGCGGAACGCCCGAGCGACTCGAGACGCTTCTTCGTAGCCCCTGCAAAGCGATGCACCGTCGCGGCAAATACCTCTTCGCCGAGTTCGATGACGCCTATGTGGTCTTTCACTTTCGGATGACGGGAAAGATCACCCGCGAAGACGACGAGAGTCCTGAATACACAAGGCTCGCCTGGCATGTCCCGGCAGGTTGGCTGACCTTCAAAGATTCGCGCCGCCTCGGTCATGTCGAAGTCGTCGAGGCTGACGAGTTCGATGAATACGAACCCATCGCAAAGCTGGGTCCCGAACCTCATGATCTCGATGGCGCGATGCTCTGCTCGAGAGTCAACGGGCGGAAGCTCAAAAACGCTCTACTCGACCAGACGGTCGTCGCAGGCGTCGGAAATATTGCGATCAGCGAGATCTTCTTCGACGAAGAGTTGCCGCCTGAGGTCTCTGGCGACGAGCTCGATTCAGAGCAGTGGGACCGACTCGCCCGAGCGCTCCCGCGCTTTTTTGATGCTCTCATCGCCGACCAGAAGTCCGACGAAGTCATGTATCTAAATCAGGGGAAGGCCGAAAATCCTTTCACCGTATACAAGCGCGAAGGCGAGCCATGCCCGCGTTGTGGCGCGCTGATCAAACGCAAGAAAGTGGCCGGTCGTTCTTCGTATTTTTGCCCCGAGTGCCAGGCGTGAACTTCGATCTGGGTGGAAACCTCGGATGGGTTCTTGCGTTGGCCCTGCTCGTCTTCATATTCATTTCGTGGGCCGGTCGATGGTGGCGCGCACGCACGTGGGACCGAGAGCATCGTCGTCGCCTCTCTCGCGCCCGGGAGGGCGAAGATGGTTCGGTCGCGCTCCTCGAGCAATCCGGATTTACGATCATCGATTCACAGGTCACCCACGAGTACCCACTCTGGGTCGATGACGATGAACGAATGATCACGCTGCGTTGCGATCATCTCATCGAGCGAGACGGGCTCACGTACGTTGCCGAGGTCAAGACCGGTGAGGCGGCTCCCGACCCCACGTTGGCCGCGACCCGGCGGCAGCTGCTGGAGTATCGGGTTGCCTATCGTGTCGACGGTGTCGTTCTGGTCGATATGAATCGCAAAAACATCGCGAGGATTGTCTTTCCGATCGAAAACGAGAAGTAACTTTTTCGGACTTTTCACATCTCATGAGGGGAGAACGGTCTGCGATCGTTCCTACTCAACGTGAATATGGCTGGCGCCACCGGAAGAGGGCGAGATATGGACCTCGAAAAAGATGTTTTCACGACCTTCGAAGCATCGAAAATATGTAATGCGAATATCACCTCGATCAAAAACTGGATCGATAAAGGGGAACTCAGCGCATTTCGTACGCCCGGCGGTCACTACCGCATCGAACGCGATAGCCTGAAATCATTCCTGCAGCGCCACGAGATGCCGAATCCATTCGATGCCTACGAGAGCCGCACCGTGCTCCTGATGCACTCTAATCAGGAACTCATCGATAAGTTGGTCGACCGGCTCGGGGATGATCTGACCATCGAAGTTGCCGAAGATCCACTCGATGGGCTCATCAAGCTCGGCAATCTACGACCCCGGGCGCTTCTGGTCGATGCGTCGATGGAGGGCGTCGATGCAGCCGCCATCTGTGAGCGTGTCGCGAAGAGCGACGAACTTCATCACGTCCGGGTCGTCGTCTGCGGTGTCGAAGAGGGAGCTCAGGCCACGAGGTCGCGCAACTCGGGAGCTCACCACGTCGTCGTGCAAGGCGAGGGCGAATTCGGCGTCTTCAATGCGTTGTTGACCGCCGTTTCGGCGTAAAGTCACTCAGGGCTGAGCCATCTCGGTGCGGTTGCGTCCGGCATTCTTCGCCGCGTAGAGCGCACGGTCGGCCGCCTCGATCAGCTCCGGAACAGTCTCCACTTGAATCTCGGGGAAACTCGCAACTCCCACACTGATCGTCACCGGAATCTCGGAGGTATGGTGCACGAACGAGTAGGCGTCGACTTCCTTTCGCAGCCGCTCAGCGAGTTGATACGACTGAAACATCGTGCTTCCGCGGGCCACGATGGCAAACTCCTCACCACCGTAGCGCGCAAACGTATCTTCGGAGCGCACCGAGTTCATTGCCAGACTGGCAAGCTTGGTCAGGATGTGGTCACCGGCCAGGTGTCCGTAGGTGTCATTGACGTGTTTGAAGTGGTCGACGTCGAAGATCACCAGACTCAGATGGGAGCCATGGCGCTTTGCGTACGAAAACTCGCTATCGAGATGATTGAGGAAGTATTTCTTATTGAAGGCGTTCGTAAGGCCGTCGCGTAGCGCGGCCTCGAACATGCGCTTCTGATAATCCTCATCGAGTTTGTCGTGGTAGGTGAATTTGAGGATGGTCGTCGAACCGAGCGTAATCTTGTCGCCGTCGCGTAGCTGCTGGGTCATCGCGAGACGCTCGCCGTTGAGATAGGTGCCGTTGGCGCTCTGCAGGTCTTCGACGAAAACCTGATCATTGACGCGAAAGATCCGGGCGTGGGTCCGTGAAACACCGACGTCCTGAAGTTGGAGATCGACCCTGGGGGATCTCCCCATCACGGTATCGCTCGAGTCGATCTTGAACATTTTGCCGGTATGTGGGCCGGCGATCACGATCACATACGCCTGATTTCGCTCGGCGACCTCTTGTCGAACACGCTTCAGCGCGTTCGAGTCGACAATCAGCGTCGCCTCGGACGGTTCGCTCTGCTCGTTCGAATAATCGTTATCGTCCATCGAGGTCTCGATTTACGGGCGCACAATGGGCTCGAATCTAACTGATTTCAAAATACCCAACACGCATGACCCCCGCAACTGTCAAAGCTTGAGGTGTTTTCGCAGCTCGCGTTTGACCACCGGGTTCTTCACGGTCTTGGCGAGTGCCTGCAGTCGCTCTTTGCCGCGCTTGCCGGTGTGTTTGCCGATCGCCGAGATGGCAGTCATCTTGAGCTGGACATCTTCATGGACGAGCAGAGGCTCGAGGGTCGAGAGGGCATTCTCCCCATGTGCTCTGGCGATACTGGTAATCGCGTGATGCCGCAGCAACTTGTTGGTCCGCCTGGTGACTTTGTCCTTGGCCTCGGTCTTCGGAGCTTCGATCAGGGTTTCGAGGTACGCCCTGGTGGTCTCGTCCTCATAGTAACCAAGCGCATCGACAGCCCGCAGGCGCAAGGTCGGTCGATTCGTCGGCTCTGAGGCGAGTTGGCGCAACAGGGTCGAGATTTCTTCGGCGCTCCCGACCTTGTCGAGGTCGTCGCGCGTCGGAAAATACTCATAGCCGCTCAGCAGAAAGCGTATGCGATCGATAGGCTTCTGATCGGGTAGTTCTGCCTCGGGTTTCTTCGTCACTGGAGCCGGCTGGCCGATGATGCCGACTCCAGGGCCACTTAGGTCACCGGCTTCTTGTGCGATGGCTGCCGATGGAAGGCCCATCGAGAGCGCGAAGAGAGCTGCCATGATTTTGGTTGTCGATTGCATATCCATCTCCTCCTCAGAGGTTTCTCATTTTACGAGAGGACTACGTCTGACCACAAACGATTGCCCTGCAGTCGTCTCGCGCTGGGATCCACCGAGCGCAAAGGCGAACATGAAATTGTCGGAGTCATTACAGAGGAACGCCAGATCCGGAAGGATACACTCGGGCGTGTCGGTAATGGGGTCATGGGCCGAGCCTCCGTGCTCGGTCGTGTGTCGCAGTCCGAGAAAATGCCCGATTTCGTGGGCCATCGTCTGGCCGAGCTGCTGATTGTCCTGACCGAGACTCGCGGTGCTGAAGACCAGTCCCGAGCCCGAGTTTCCGTGCAGTCCCGCCATGCCCGGAATGCCGGTAGAGACCCCGAGCAAGCCCGGCGCCTCGGAGATGTTGAAATCTTCGATCAAAAAGACGTTCACCGAGAGATTCTCTTCGGCCGTCGATCCAGGAGCCTGACTCGTCGCGACCAATTCGAAGACGTCGTAGAAATCACGAATGATGCCGTAGCTCTGAGCGACGGTGGGGGCCGCGTCGAAGTAGTTCACGACATTCGCCGTCACGTCCATGTCACGGTAGATCGACTCGACGACGCTCACGACTTCACGCACGTCCGAGTCTGACTGGGCCTGACTCGCGTTTACGCTCGTTCCGACGAAGTAGAGGTTGATGTCGAGTTGGGTTCCAGGCGAGGTCTTTGGGATGATGTAGTAGCAGAGTTCGTTGGCGCTCGTCGAAACGTCGATCGTGTACTCACCCGGCCCAAATGAATCCCGGAAATTGCTGGCGTCACTCGCCGGGAAGAGAAGCGGTGCCAGACTTCCGAGGATCTCGGGGTTCACGGCGAGAAATGCATATTCGCGCGGGATATCCAGATCTCTTCCATCGGGATAGATGAGGGTCTGGGGTACGACTTTTTCGCCCCCGGGTGCAAAGGGCGCAAAGTAGAAGCCGATCGCATTTTCAGGCAGTGTGAACGTGATGCTCTTTTCGGTTCCGCACTGGACATCAAAGCCCGAACTGCTGCTGGGGTCGGGGAGCACAGCTTCGACCAACGAGTCGCAGACACGGCCCTCTGGAGCATCTCGGCACGCATATCCATCGCGGCAATCCGAATCGCTCTCACAGGTTGCAAAGCAGGCGGTCGATCGGGTTCGAGAAACGCAGATGCCGCCATTGCATTCGCTATCGTTCTCGCAGTCGCGCGTCGTGCAATATCCACCGGGATAGCTGGTCTCTTGGGTGTCTTCGTCGGTCGCTTCGCGGATGCACGTTCCGCCCTGACAGTTCAGGTTGCTCGAGCAGGAGGAGCCATCCGGTGTGCCGTCGGGGTTACGGGGGCCTGAGCCCTCGCCTTCGAGACAGACCATCGTGCCTTCGTAGTTCTGACACGAGTAGTTGAAACGACAATTATCGTCGCTGGTGCAGCCTGCGAGACAGGCCGTCTGCTGCTCGGCTGGATCGGCCTCGGGGTTGAGCGTGACGCAAGGGTTCTGATCGAGGCAATCGTCGCTCGACTGGCAGCCCAGCTGAGAACAATAGCCGCCGAAGAACGTCGTCAGGCAGGTCGCATCCTCGCCGTTGCACTGCAAATTCGAACTGCAGGCGCTGCCGGTGGCTCCCTGCACGGGCGCGTTCGTTGCCGTGGGAGGCAGACATACGGCCGTGTCCTGCAGCTGCACGCATTGATAGCCTTCGGCGGCTCGTTCACAGGTGCCATCGAAATCACAGAGTTCAAAGCATGCGGTCGTTTCAGTATCGCCCAGCGTAGTTCGGAAGCACTCCGAGGCGAGTCCCGAGCAGCCATTCTCTTCGCAGCTCAACGTGGTGCAGTAGCCGCCGCTGAATCCGATGTCTTCTTCGAGGCATTTGCCTCCGAGACATTGTTCGTTACCGCGGCAGGGCGCTCCATCCGAAATACTATCGATGAATTCGCTGATCTGGTTCACGGCTTCGCATGCGCCCGCGACGAAAAGGCAGGTGAGGAGCACGGTGAATAATCGATATTTTGCGGGAATTCGAATCATGGACGTTCTACACTCTCGAGTTGCTACCTGTACTGACGTAGGCAGATGCCACATTATTCTCCGAGAGCTGGTTCACTACAACCTGAATGCTACTTTCGAGCGGGAGTACGAGGCCATTTCAATCCGGGCCGGCGGATCCCGTCTTCGAGATGAAGAAACTGAATGTTAGACGAATCGGCATGATGCAGTAGGATGAAGGACGCAAGGACGGCGTGTCTGAGCAAAAGACTTCGGGAAGTAGGTCGCGCGTGACGCAGGAAAACTCCCAATCCGACAAACGGGGTGAGTCGAAACTCTTCGATCTCGACGTGCTTCGAGGCTGGTCCGAAAAGCACTCGGCGGTACTCGATGCGGGGCATGCTGTGCCGTTTATCGCCGAGCTCGTTCAACGCGATGACAACGGCGAGATCCTCCATGCGTTCGCAATCCACGGACCTGAGGTCTACGTGGGGCGCTTTCACCCGCAGCATGGACCCGTCGACATGATCCTCACCGAGCTCGAAGACCATGAGATCTACAAACTATCGGCGCCGCATGCGCGCTTTTCGATGGATAAAAACGGGAATTGGACGGTCCGTACCATGGCTCCGAGCGCGTTCACTCGCGTCAATGGTGAGCTGATTACCGATACCCAGACACCGGTGCGGATCAAAGACCGAGACACCGTGAGTCTCGGGGTGGTCGACTTTCGATTCGAGGTGGCCGGGCTGACATACCAGATCTGGAAGAACCACCAGAAAGAGCTTCTCCTGGCGGTCGAGAAACCCTCACTTTTTCTGATTCGTGCGGGAGCGGTCTGCGGCCCGAAACTCATCCTGGATCCTGCCGAGACCGTCGTCGTCGGTAGAACCTTTCCCTCATCAGGCGAATTGCCCGGCGAGATCTGGAACGTTCACGACCAGCCAGATTGGGACCTATCGGGGCTTCGCGACAACGAGCGTAAATTCGTCGGGTATCGTCACTGCGAGCTCTGGTGCGAAGACGAAGACGATTGGTTCGTCAAACCGCTCTCGACCCGCCAGCGTACGTACGTCAACCGGGTCGAGGTTTCGGGAGTCACTCCTTTGATGCCCGGTGATGAACTCGGGTTGGGAAGTGTTCTTTTCCACTTTCATCATCCCTCGAATATTCGGGCGAGCACCGATCGTCGCACCGTCGAACTTCCGTCGATTGTCGACTGGAAGCAGGCGCACGCGCGACCTGCCATCAGCCGCGAGGACGTCTCCGAGTGAAGGTTTCGACTCAGGAAGGGGATACTTTCGAACTCGGCGAGCGTACTCTGACCGTTCGGCATGTCATCGACGCGCGTCCGACCGGGGTGAACCTCCTGGTCTCGGACGGCGAGGGCGACACGTATCTGGTCTGGAGCGGTGGGCCTTCGTGGGCGCGCGACCTCGAAGACGTCATCGCCAGTGTCGACTCGTCGATCGAAGCCGTCCCCCGCGTGGTCGAGCGGCATAATATCGAGGATGA
>CAYFTY010000020.1:0-14245 GCA_964346045.1 uncultured Bradymonadales bacterium
GCACGCGACGCAAAGCGCGACTCGAGTTCATCGAGCGACCGCTCGATCCGTGCCTCGCGTCGACGGAGCGCGCGAGAGACGAGGATGCCCGGGATAGCGAGAAAGAGGCCGAACTCGGTGGTAATCAACGCCTTCGAAATACCGCGCGCCATCGCCTCGGAGTAGCCAACTCGTTCGCCGAACCCGAGCACGTCGAACGTGTCGATCATCCCCGTGATCGTGCCAAGCAGCCCGAGCAGCGGAGCCGCCGCGATCATCATGTCGGTGCTCGCCCGACCGCGGCGCAACGCATGTCGTGCCTCATCGAAATGGATGTGCAGGCGCCACACCGGTTCACTCGCGCGCAGCAACTCTGCGGCGCGGGCCGCAGCCCTCGGTAACACGCCGTCCGCCCCTTCGGGCGCCTCCTCCATTAGGGCTGCGACCGGGCCTCGCCAGCCAAGCAGAAGCTCGAACCAACGCAGAAGAAGCGACGACCACATCACCACGCCGAGCGCCATGAGGGGGTACATCACCGCCCCGCCCAATTCGATGAAGTGAACGACGTCGGCTGTCGTCACATCGAGGAGTCTCATGATGCCTCCTCGTGGTCGTCATCCCCGCCATGCGCGTCGGACGCATCGTCGTGATCGTGATGTTCATGATGCGAATGATGCCCCTCACCCACGAGAGAGAGCTCGCGAATGTGGGTCGAGATCTCCACCGCGATATGCTCGATATAGGTCTCCATACGACTCGCCCAGCCGCGCAACACGCTGTAGGCAAGCAACGCGGGGACCGCGACGACAAGCCCGAGCTGGGTGGTGGCGAGCGCCTGTGCAATTCCGCCCGAGAGTGCCTGCGGGTCGCTCGCGCTGCCTGCAATCGTGAGCACCTCGAAGGTCTCGATCATACCGATGACCGTGCCGAGGAGCCCCAATAGCGGCGACACGGCGGCAATCGCACGCAGTGCGCTCAGGCCCCGCCCAACCCGACCAATCTCCATGATGAGACTCGCCTGAATGCTGTTCTCATAGAGCTCGAGTGGGAGGGTGCGGTGAGAAAGCGCCTGAAGCGTCACCCGCGAAAGCGCAGTGTCTTGCTCCCGCGCATACGACCGCAGGTCGCCGAGTTCTCGCTCGTCGTGCTGCTCATGCATGAGCGAGAGGAGTTTCTTACCCGCGCGGCTCTCCACGATGGTAAGTCGCCCAAGGCCCACGAGTCGCACAAGCACGACGAGGAGTGCCAGCAACCCGAGCGCGAGAATCACGTATCCAACGGGCGCCGCATCGTCGACGGTGTCGCGCCAGGTACGAGCCTCGACGACCTCCTCATCTGCGCTCTCCAGCTCGATCTCCGACGGATCAGGCGGGTTTCGCGGGTCGTACGCCAGGAGCGGCAGGTGCTGCGCTTCGCCGGCCAGAAAAGCCTCAACGGCGTCGCCGCCAGACTGCAACACCTGGAACGTGCCATCGGTATCACGAACAGGCACCAAAACTCCGCCGCGACCCGAAGGGTCGACGCCTGCCGCCGCAACGGCTCCCACCCGCACAATGGTCCCTTCTACGCGTGTACCATCTTCGAGGAAAAACGGCCCCCGGGTACGACGCACACGACTCGACGCTACGATGCGGTCCGCGGCAACCGTGAAGACACGCTCCACTTGCTCGGCGTCGGACAGTTCGTCTGCTTCCTCGAGACCGAGCTCTCGCTGCAGCCGCCCCAGACCCGTGGGTGAGCCTTCTTCGACGGCTGGTGTGGTTTCGAGGCGAGCGTCCAACTCGCGCATCTTTCGCTCGTTCGTGAGCACGCGCGACCACGCCGATTCGTAGCGCTGCCGTTCCTCCGCGACCTGCTGTCGCAGCTCGGTCAGCTGCTTTTCGGCATCGCGCGCCGAGCGGGTTCGGCGCGACCGCAGCTCCTTTCGCTCAGCCTCGAGGAGCGACCGCTCCCGCTTCAAGGCGTCGACCAGTGTGTCGCCTGGCGGATCTTGCGCCTGCCCGACCGCCGTACGACGAGCGCCAAAAGCAGCACCATCGTCGCCCAGACCTTCGCCTGCATCGTCGGTAGGAGACGTCGCACTACTGCTCCCCTCCTTCTGACTCGCCGCTGACGGGTCGTGGAACGAACAGGGGAAGCACCGCGGTTTGAGTTGACGTTCGTTCAGCCTGGTAGAGTGCCTCCACTGCGCTGCGTTGCTCCTTCGATTCGATCGCGACCGACGACCAACGACCATCGCGTCGGGCGATGAGCCCTGCTCGGTCGTCGTCGAGCTTCCAGAAGATGAGGGAGGTGCCCAGCGCGACCACCGGGATCAGTCGCTCCTCGCCGTCGATCGTAACCACCTCTTTCGTGAGCTGCGTCGTGCCGGAGAGTTCGATCTCGTCGCGCACGATGTCGGCGAGCTCGTCGAGTCCGTCTTGTGGCGACACAGAACCCGACGCGATACGGTCGCGCAGGTCGGTCACACGCTTCGTGCGCTCGGCTCGATGCAGAGGTGCCGTCTCGGCGATACCCGCCTCGATGGCGTCGCACGCCAGAAGAAGTGGCGCGCGCAGATCGTCTCGCTGACTCGTCCGCTCGGAGAGCTCCGCCTGCCGCTCGCGGACTGCCGAGCGCAGCGAACGGGCACGGGCTTCGGCGCGATCGGCCTGAAGCCGCAGCTCTTCGAGTTCGACCGTGAGCGATGAAAGTTCGGCGTCGGTCTCGCGCCGCTGACGCGCAATCGCCCGCTCTTCACTGTCGACCTCGCTGCGCAATTGAGCGATCTCGCTCGCGAGCCGCTCGATCACAGGATCTTCACCGGCGACTACCGGCAGGGCACAAACAAGCAAAGCCGCGACGAAGTTCGCCGCGACGATGAGTCGAAATGAAAACATATTGAGTCAGCGAGCGAGTCGCTTTTTGCAGAAACCGATGCCGTTGAAATGAATACTCTCCGCCATCGCTCGACGCAAGAATGCTCCGAGAGTGTAAGTATCGAGCAAACCAGCATCGTCGTAAAGAGGCACGTCGTTTTCGTCGACGAGGGAGGGGTCGGTGAGATCGACCATGTCGAGGTCGGCTATATCGACGATCGCATCGTCGCCGGCAGCACGGGCCATTGGGTCGAAGCGAAGCTCTTCGTTCCCCGCGCCCAGCGTATCCCAGAAAATGTGCACGATATGAGGGAAGATATAAGCTTCGTTCTCCCTATTGGCGGCGACGACGACGCCCTGAGTCCCGTCGGCACCGTTGACGCAGTCGTAGTATTCGGCGTCGAGGTCGAATCCGAAATCGAAGGTGACCGGAGCGTCGAATTCAGGATGACTCGCGGGAGGTGTCGCCGTGCCGCGCACCACGACGGACCAACCGTTATCGCGCATCTGTTGGAGCGTTTCGGGGTCGATATCTGAGGCAGCGTCCGCCTCCACGGGCTTCACCGCGAAGGTGATGTCGTAGCGACCTTCTTCGACGTCGGTTAATGTTGTGTACGCGACTTCGCCGTCGTCCGAGGCGGCGATGTCTGTAACGACCGGCTCGCGGTAGTCGGCGACAACCGGCCCGTCACCTTCTTCGCTTCGCTCCCGGAGCTGCACACTTTCCATGCTCACGGCGAAGGTATCGAGGACGACGGTCCAGCCGCTCTCGAACGCTAATGTCTCACCGTACTCCTGGTGGGGAAAACCCACCCGAACTGCTTCGTTTGCGGCGACAGAAAGCTTCAGGTCGCCGCTGCCGGTCGGCCCAGACGTATCGCCACACGCCGGTGCGAGCACGCTCGCGAGCACGATGAGGAGCCCTACACGACGTCGAGTCATCATCGGTTCTCCCACACGAATGCCGTTCGTGAGCGCAGCGAGAAGACGAGGGACGAATAGGCCTGCGTGCCCGGACCAAGCTCGACGGGAGCATTGCTGCCCGCCTCCGCGACATCTTCGAAGTCAACATCACGGAAAAGCCGATCAACCATGACCTTCAGATGCAGGTCGGCTCCTTCGTCGAGCTCCATTTGGGCCTCGATGCTGTCGACGATCTGTTGGGTGCCCTCTTCCGGCAGCGTGATCGCGGCCGTAAACGGCACCGTCACGCCCTCCCGGGTCGCAACCCCTTCGAACTCGTAGGTCGCTGTCGGTGACTCAGCGAGTTCGTTTCCCGCTTCGACCTGGCCCGGATTCTGGACGTGAAGCTCTACCGAGCGAATCTCGCCGGTCTCGCCCAACTCATCGGTAAGCTTGACCGATTCTCCCAGGAGATCGACCCCAAACTGGAACGGCGACTCGCCCAATGTTTGCCCACTGGCGAACTGAGCGTGCGCCGCACAGGCGTAGGCTTGATTGATGCCGAGGATGCGCTCGAGGAGGCTCGCTCGGGCTGCCCCGGAATAGAAGTAGATGGGCCCCACGAGTGTCTGCGCACGCGTGAGTTCGATCTGCCAGCCACGCGCGTTCGTGAAGCGCTCGGGAGTTCCCTCGGCAACCGAACCCTCGGCGGTAATGGTATAGGCGACCTCGTCGCCAGACACTTCGGTTCCACAGCTCGTCCCTGACGCGAAAAGCGCGGTCGCGAGGACCGTGGTCAATGCAAACACCACTCGATTCGACATGGCCTACTCCTGGGAAGTTGTAATGCAGCGGGCACCTTCAGCGGTGACCTCACACGTTTCGGCGAGCGAGCATCTCATGCTCGCGATCTGACCGTCGAGGCAGTTGCGCGCGTCGCGCTCGGCGCACTCAGCAAAACCGGGCTCGCACGTCGAAGCCGGGTCGGAGCAGGCCGCAACCTGCTCGTCGAGCTCGACACACTGCAGACCGTCTTGCTCGCAGTTCGCGCCTTCGTGGAAATGTGCGTCCGACAGGTCACCGTGAGCAACGGCGTGGCACCAGATAACCGATCCCCCGTCACACTGCTCCCAGCCCTCGCGTTCCGACGTGCACTCCCAGCTGTCGTCTGCGCTCGCGTCTTCATCTTCATCGCTCACGCCGCACGACAGAAGGAGCGTCGCCGCCAAGATTACTACATATCGGATGGACGAACTCATTCCGAGTGGTCGTGATCGCTGTGGTCTTCCCCAGCGTGCTCAGCGACGAACGAAACGCTCTCGATGTCAGCTGCAGGACCGATTTCGATGGTGTAGCTCTTGGCTTCCACATCGAACTTGTGGTGCACGACCGCCAACGTCTCGCAGCCCATGGCCGCTCCGCCGGTCTCTTCGGGATTCAACTCAGTGTCACCATCCAACAGGGCGAAAGGAACCTCCTCGCTAAGCCAAAAGACGAACTCACCTGCTTCTTCGGGCGACCACTCCACGAAGCCGGTGTCGGCATCGGTCGGCAGCATCACGTCGATACGAGTGTGCTCTTCAAACGTCTCGTTGAGCGTGGCCGTTCCGTCGGCGACGCTCATGATCTCGACGTTAGGTCCTGATTCGAAGTGCACGCAGGCGTGCTCCTCGCCGTCCTCATGATCATGGTTGTTGTCCTCATGATCATGGTTGTTGTCCTCATGATCATGGTTGTTCTCAGTATGGTTGTTCTCATCGTGGTCGTGGTCGTCGCCGCATCCTAGCGCAGGAAGTGTGAGCAGGGCAGCGAACAGCAGGGACATCATGGAAATGCGATACATGTTTTACTCTCGTAATAAGTCGTCGAAGCAATTTTCGTTGCGATTTCGTAGTTTCGATTTCGTGAGTGGGGATTCACCGTGAATCCGTTGCCACCACGAGGATTTGCAAGGTTTCTAGCAGAAACCCCTTGCTCTTGCAAGACACTTGCATGTGTGAATTCGTTTTGCAAGTGATCTGGATCGCCGACACATACAGATCGCTCGATATTCGGGCGGATGTGAGGTTCTTCGAGGGGCGTTTCGCCGACTAGCTGCTCGGTGTTCCGATCGACGATCGAAGTTGGCGAGCGGCCTACACCATCGGGACGACAGACCGTCATCGCCTCTTCGCCGGCTAATCCCAACACGATGGGCTGTGGCAAGTCGGCGAGCACGCGGCAATGGGTCCAGAACTTAGCGGGTTTCGAGCGAGGGGCGCTCGACAACTCAACCTCTCAAACGCACACGCGAAGCTGTAAGGGCAAACTCGTCACGAGCGTCACTCGGCGAGGTCTTTCAAGGAGTCTTGTCCAGCGCTGTCGAACGCTCGACCGCGAACGAAGAAGACCCATCGACCCAGGCCAGGAAGGCGTCGGCGGCCGCATCGGAGAATGGAACGGCGATCCCTCCCGCGCTTTCGATCGCCTCGACTTCGCTGGCTTCGTAGACCCGGACGACCGTCGGGACACCGCTCAACCTGCTCACGATCCGGCAGTTGTCGGCGAGCGAGTGGAGCGTGCTCACGACCACCGAGGCGTGCTGCGCACGGACCTGGTCGAGGATCTTCGGATCGGAGGCTTCGGCCCGCACCGCGGTCGCCCCCACCCCCTCGGCCCAGCCGCAGACCACCGGATCGTGGTCGACCACCACGACCTGATCACCACGCGCCAGAAGAGCTTGCACGAGCTTCCGTGCGCTGCGACCAACACCCAACACCACGACGTGACCTTCGGCATCGTGAGCCCCCATTTCCTCGCGGAAGCGCGACGGGTGGAAACCGACGAGGCGCCAGACGTTGGCCTCGGTCGCGAGGAAGGGGGTCAGGACCATCGTCACCATCGTCACCAACGCGATCACGGCGATGAGTTCCTCCGGAAGGTGCCCGCTGTTGGCACCGAGGAGCACCACGACCAGCGAGAATTCGCTCGTCTGGGCGAGCAACAGACCACTCTCCAGCGATGCCCGTGCGGTCATGCCACTGCGCTCGGCGAGCCCGGCGACGATCAGCGGCGTCCCCACGAGGATTGCGGCGATCAGCGCGAACGCGAGCAAGAGCCCCTCCCACGACGGGAGCACCAGGACCGCGCCCAACGCGACGAAGAAGAGCGCCACGAAGAAATCAGAGAGCGTCGTGAGCTGACCCCGGATCACCGCGTTGACCGGAAACGACGAGACCGCGAACCCGGCACAAAACGCGCCGGTCATGATCGGCACATCGAGCTGGAATGCGGCCCCGGCGAACACGAACAAGACCGCCAGGACGATGATGAGCTGAGCTTCTTCATCGAGCTTCAGCCGCATCAGAAGCCACGGGATGATCGTCTTCGCCGCGACCCATGCGACCAGCAGCAACGTCATCGATCGAAAGAGGGCGCTCTCGACCGCCAGCTGGCCTTCCTCCCAGCGGGTCAATGCCGCCAACGCGAGCACCACCAGGACGTCCTGCAACAGGAGCACGCCCAACACCAGTTGGCCGAAGGGTTCGTAGAACCGGCGCCGATGCTTGAGGAGCCGAACGACCACGAAGGTCGAGCTCGCCGCCAGCGCGAGAGCCGTGTAAGCCCCACTCAACGCTCCGAAGCCCATCGCGTAGGTCACCCCGAAACCGATCGCCCCCAGCGCGACGAACTGCGCCAGCCCCACCTTCGCGGCGGCCGCGCCTCGTTGTGCGAAACGGGACGGGCTCAGCTCGGCGCCGGCGACGAAGAGGAGGACCGTGACACCGAGCGACAGGATGAAATTAACCATCTCGCTATCGGGGATCGCTCCCGATGCGCTGATCGCGATCCCCGCACCGACGAGCAGCGGGGGGGCGGGGATTTTGAACCAGGTCGCCGCGGCGTAAGCCAGCGCGACACCGGCGAGGAGGAGGGTGAAAGCTGTCATCGTGAGACCTCCAGCTCTTGGACTCGCTCGATCAGCCGCGTCACCCCCAGGTTTTTCGAGTTGATGATATGGTCGACGTCGAGGGCCTCGAGATCGTCGAGGACGTTTTCGTCGAACCCGTGGATGGCGCAGGCCACTCCGGCTTGCCGCGCATGGTAAGCGATCAAGTTGTTGGTATCTTCGATGCGCAGTGCGCTTACGATAAGGTGCGCCTGGTCGTAGTTCGCCTCCTCGAGCACCTGCACGTACTCGACATTGCCGACGATCGTTCGCGCCTCGAGACCGACCAGTTTCGACGCGTCGGTATCGATTGCGACGACGTCGTGACCGCGCTCGGCGAGCCGGGTCACGATCTCCCTCCCCAGGGTGTTCATCCCGATAACGACCGCGTGACCGCTCGCCCCTTCGAGGGATTTCGTTCCCTCGGGGACAGGGGCTTTGAGAACACGCAAGACCCCCGTTCTCGCGACGAACTCGTAAAACGGATCGAGGAAGATCGTGAGGTAGGCCGAGATCACGATCGTCGTCAGTCCCACGATCGCGATCACCGCCAGGATGTCCTCTCCGATTAAGCCCGCCGACATACCGCCCGCCGCGAGAATGAACGAGAACTCACTGATCTGCGCGAGCATTACCCCCGACTTGAACGCCGTCTCCTGGCTGTAGCCCAGCTTCGCGATGACCAGCATGAGAACGACCGGCTTGATGGCCATCACGAAGACCGCCAAAGAGAGTGCCCGGACGAGCTGACTGCCAGCCTCGGCGAGCTGCATCTGGGCTCCGAGCGTCACGAAGAAGATGGCGATGAAGAAGTTCATCAACGCCTGCAAACGACGTGTCAGGTCGTGCGCACAATGAAGCTGCGCCAGGCTCATCCCGGCGAGAAAGGCACCGATTTCGGGGCTCAGCGAGAGCGCCAGGGCAGCGACGACATAGGTGAAGCAGAGCGCGAGGCTCCACATCAAGAGCATCTCCGGTCGGCGCGCGGCCCACTTGAACGGCCGCGGAAGCAGATAGCGCGACGCCAGCAGGGAACCGACGAGCATGAGAGCCATCCCTCCGAACGCTTTCGCCAGGTCGAGCGCGACCGAATCGCCCGCGCTACTCTCGCCCCCCATCCCGGCGACGAACGTCAAGGCAATGATCACGACGACGTCTTGCACCAGGAGCACGCCGACAGCGATCCGTCCGTGGAGCGTGTCGGTCTCTTTGCGCTGCCCGACCAGCTTCACCACCACGACGGTCGAGCTGAACGTCAGCGCCATGGCCAACATCGCCGCCTCGACGGTCGAAAAACCGAACGCCCACGCCAGCCCGTAGCCGATTGTCGCCGTCACCGCGACCTGTACCATCCCGGCGACGGCCGCCACTTTCCCGACGTCTTTGATCCGTTCGAGGCTCAGTTCCAGACCGACCATGAACAAAAGCAGCGCGATGCCCAGCTCGGACATCAGCGCGATTGCCCCGCTCACACCGCCCGCGTGATGCGCACCGAACGCAGCCGTGAGGTCGATGATCCCGGTGATCGGGCCCAGGATAAGGCCGGCCACGATGAAGAGAACGATGCTCGGGACCGACAGGCGCCGGGCGACCACGAGCAGCACTGCGGGCAACACGATCATCCAGCCCAGCGTGCGAAGAAACTCCGGTTCTCCCACTCAATCACCTCGTACAAATAGTCGATGTCTTCCAAACCGTGAACGCGATCCCGCGCCAGCCTCCGAGAGGCCGGTCGCGCGGTCTCGGACCGCGCTTCTACCGGGAGTCTATCGATCGAGCAACCGGTCACGCAATGTCGCGACCTGCCTCGTCGCTACAGCGACGCTCCTCAAACACGTCGCGGGCTTCATCGGCATGCTTCCGATCACGTTTGCCTTTTCGCATCACGAGCGACGCTGCGACATCACGAGATCGAAACCGCCGCAGACCAGCCCGAGGAACTCGGTCAGCAGCATGGGGACCGTCAGATTGTAGGGCCACGAAATGGTGTGACCTTCTGGCGTGGTGTCGACGACGACATTGCCGACTGTCCCGAACTCGTCGGGGTCGCCCGACGTCTCAGCGTGCCGCGGATTGCCGGCGATCATCTGCCCGAACGACTCGTTGAGTTCGGCTCCGGTCACCACGGAAAACGAAACCCCGGTGAGGTTGAGCAATGGTGCGTCAGCAGCCCTCGCGAGCCTGTGGGAGTTCCGGAAGAGGGTGGGAAAGTCACTCGAATGGAAGAGTGTCACAGAATGGGGCCGTGCGCCGAGCCAGTTGCGCCAAAGCGTTGGCATGCATAGCCGCGATCGTCGCAAGTCACTTCTCAGGTTGCCTCATTCGAGTAGCCGTATCGAGCAAGCCCTGTAGCTCGGCTCGGATCCAGTCTTCGATGGTGATGAAGTTACGCATGGTTTGCTCCGATAGGGGCGGTCGGCGCGCGAAGCTACGCAAGCACCGAGGCGCTTCACGGCCGATTGTAGCCTATAAAATCGCATCAGTTGGGTCTACGATCAGAGATATCTGGGGACCCATTCTCGATTCAATCCATCATCGTCGAGTACCAATGAAGCCCACAATCATCGTCGTATTCGCAGCGTTTATGGTCAGCGCATGTTCCGGCGCACAGAGTCCATCGACTGAAACACCGAGCGCAGGGGAACCCCCAGAGTCTGAATCGGCGGAGGTCGACGCACCAGCCGCGCGGCAGGTCCTCGAACAGTTCCTGACCGCGCGATGGGCGCTCGATCAAGACACCGCGCTCGCGTTCGTCACCGAGGTCGACCGTGACAACGTCTGGCCGTTCGCATTCGAACCCCAGGCGCTGCAAGAACTGCCCGAGCAAACAAGCCTCGAGGCATTCTACGACTGGAAAATCATCAGCCTCGAAGAAGACGGTGAAACCGCGACAGCTGTCGTCGAGGTCTTGGTTGCAACACATGTGGAGGTGGGTTTTTGGCAACGGACCATTCGCGACCTGATCGAGCCCGACCCCTGGACATATGAAGACCTCGAAGTGGCCGAAGCGCGCGCGACGTCGCTGCTGCCCGACACGTTGCCGCCCCGAATCGTCGTCCCCATGAAGTATCGGCTGGTTCGGGAGGATGGCGATTGGCGGGTTCAGATGGGGTGGAAGCACTTTCCCAGGGAGGCTCCAAACCCGGGTCTGGCGATTCCAGCCGCGAAGGACTTCGAAGGTTCCGAGAAGTGGTGGCTCGACGTGTGGGCGACGTCGATATTCGCTGTCCCGATCGACAAGATGATGTTCCGCAAAGAGGTTCGCGACGCTGAAAGTGTAGTGGGTCGACGACTCTATGGTTTGGCTATCGCCCGATACGAGAAGATGGAGCCAGCCTATGCGGCCGAACTCATATCCGACCGAATCGATGCCTTGCGCCGCGGGGAGGTTTGGTGGTCCGAAAAAGTCGCGGGGGGCAACCTGTCGTTCGAACCCAAATATCGAACGGTTCTGGGATACATAACCCTCGAGGTCGACGTCGAAAATCGGGGTGCTTCGGACCTTCGCGACATTCGATTCGAGGTATGGACGAACGTCGAGGGTCAAGCAACCCTTGTCGCCGATTTCAAGATAAACCGACTCAACGCCGGAGAGCAGAAGACGTTACAGCTGACCTCGGAGGGGTCGACACCCAACGCGGAAGGTCCGCTCCCCGACGATCTTAAGAAGTCTGATATCGACAAGGTACACGTGCGGCGCATGGAGTTTATCGATGCGCCCCGCGAACAACCTTACGAGTCGTCGGACGACTTCGATTTGCGAGTGTTCGATGCCCTCACCGACGGCTCCACCAAGCGTGCGGCGTGGCGGATTTACCACGAGGTCATGCAGGTTCGGAACGTGCGACTGAAGTGTCCGGGCTGGCCCGATGAACCATTCCGCGCCCGTCTGAGCGTCGACGAGGGCGGTGCGATTGCTGACGTCGAATTGTCGGCAGGTGACCGTGCGTTTTCCCGCTGCGTCTTTGAATCGCTCGCCGCCGTCGAATTTGCTCCCGGCGAACCGGTGACGGTCGTGGTCGACATGCTGCCGCCCAGGTTTCTGCAACCTGACAATTAGCTCGACGTTCGAGGCAGCTGGCAAACTGAAACAAGCCGCAACGCCTTCTTGCTCACTCGGTGAGGACGAGCGTGTGGTCCTCGAATTCGATCGCTTGTGCGGGGGAGTCAGGAAGGCGGTATGTGAACTGCGTACGAACTTCAGCGCGCGCCGAAGCAGGTCCCAGTGGGCGTCGGAACTCGGCCCAAAAAGACGCCCCCGGCGTCGCGACGCCGGGGGCATGGTCAAACGAGAAGTGGCTCGTCCCAAACTGCGCGACGATCAGCGTCGGCTGCGACGGTAACGGATCCGAAGCGCGACTAAACTGAGCGCGAAGAGGAACGCGCCGAAGGGTGCTCCGGAGTTCGAGGCGGATGCGCAACCGCAGCCGTCCGAATCCTCGGCACCATCGCCGGTCGGGTCATCGCCGGTCGGGTCATCATCGGGTGCATTGACCGTCACGCTTACGGTCGCGGCGTCAGAAACGACACCGTCAACCGTCACGGTGTAGGTTAAGGTGTCTTCGCCTTCGAACCCTTCCTCGGCGGTGTAGGTGATCGTGCGGCCGCTATCCACGACAGCTTCACCGTTGCCGGGCTGGTCGACGATCTCGACCGTCGCGGATTCGGGGATTTCGAGGCCGTCGTAGGTGTCGTTGTCGAGGACATCGACGGTGACCGGCTCGGTGCCGGTGGTCTCGGCGGTGTCATCGTTGGCGATGGGTGTCCCTTGAAAGAACTCTTTCGATTCCGCTCGGACAGTGACGAGCGCGGCGTTGGACTGCGCACCATCGACCGTGACGGTGTAGGTGAATCGCTCGACAATGGTGAAGCTCGAATCCGCGTTCGCCGTGTAGGTGATCGTGTTGTCGTCGTTGACAACCGCGGTTCCGACGACCGGAGCGTCGAGGACCGCGACTTCGACATCAGGCCCATTCATGATCGGTGCTTCGGCTAAGGTATCGTTGGCGAGAACATCGACCGTGACCGGCTCGACTTCGATGGTCGAGGCTGAATCGTTGGCCGCGACGGGAATGGTGGGATCGGGCGGTTCAATGACCGAGATGGTGACGGTGGCCACGTTCGAGGTCTGGTCATCTCCTCCGTCGTTGTACACGACTGTGTAGGTGAAGGAATCCGGCCCGGTGTAGGCGGCATCGGGGTCGTAGGTGACGACGTTTGTACCCTCGTCGACAGTCACCGTTCCGTTGGGGGGCTGATCACCGATCACGACGGTTGTATCGCCGGTATTCGGGACAGCAGCACCGTCGAGGAGGTCGTTAGCGAGGACTTCGATCTCGACGGCTTCGTTGCGCAACGTATCGGCAAAATCGTTGAGCGCGACCGGGACACCCGTGTCGGGCAGGTAGGTAGCCAGCGCGGGAGCTTCGTTGCCCTCCTGAGCCCAGAGGGGCACGTCGGTTCCGACCTCGCCGTCAATATTGAGGCTGTCGACCGAGACCGCCGTCATGCGCAGCGTGACCGAGTCGTAGCGCGGCTGACCGTCTTCACCGAGGATCATATCCTCGATCTTGAGGTAAACATCCATGTTCATCGCGCTCATATCGTCGGCCAGCGCCGATTGGTAGCGCTCGGGAACAGCGGCATCGATGTCGAGGCCGAGCAAGAGCGCCGCCCACTGCTCGAGTTGGTCCTCGGGAACTACAGCGAAATCTCCGTCGATGCCATATCGCCAGTCACTACCATCCCACCAGGCTACGGTCGCATCGCTCTCACCGAGAGGATCGCCGGTATCGTAGCGGCCGATCTGGAAGGGCGAGAGCTCGCCGGGCAAGAAGTAACCGAAGGTGCCGGGCGTGAGAGTACCCATCGCCTGGCTGTCGGCCATGCTGAAATAGTTCTGGGTGATCGAACCGTAGATCCCGGTGTCGGCGTTGAGGGTCGACCCACTGAAAATGGACTGAGCCTGTTCGTCACTCTCCGAGACGCTCTGGGGAGGATTGAATCCAGCTCCCGTGATGTCGAAGAAGCCGAGGTCGAAGCGGCCCGAGCCGTCGTGGAAGAGCTTTCGGGCGAGCTTGGCGAAACGCTCGGGGTTCCACACTTCTCGCGGACCAGCGCCGGTATTTCCGACAAAGAACCCGCGCTCGACGAGTTCGCGCAATTCGAAGGTGACACCGTCGTCTTCGTAGTCGAGAGGCACGAAATCTTCGCCAACACCGGTACCGACTTCGACACGGATGCCGGCGACGCGGACACCGGTCTCGTTGAGGAATTTACCGATCACGCGGTAGATGCGCCCGATACCGTGGATATCGCGGAACTCTTCGAAGGCTTCGCCACCGTCTTCGGACGGGTCGCGAACGCCTTTGTAGCGCAAGGTGCCCATGCCGGTATTGAAGACAAGATCGATCGGCGCATCCGCTTGCGTGACTTCGAGAAAGAATCGCTTCGAACTCCCCGGGTCATCGCTGCAGTTCTTGGGAACGATCGTTCCGGGGAAATCATCCGACTCGCGTTCGCCGGACGACATGATGCAGTTCTGTACCGGGAAGGCGAAGTCGTCGGAAATCACCTG
>CAYFTY010000021.1:0-13959 GCA_964346045.1 uncultured Bradymonadales bacterium
ATCCACGCACTCAATTCGGTGGATTATCTCGCGACGATGGTCGCCTGCAGCCGAGTTGGCGCCATCGCGACTCCCCTGAACTACAGGTTGGCTGACGCAGGGCTCGAGCGTGTCCTCAACGATTGCGAGCCGAGATTGGTCGTCGGCTCGCGAGAAGGCTACGGCTTTGTGGCGTTCGAAGAGCTCGCGAGGCCGGACTCATTCGACGCGCCTGTCTTGCCCGTTTCGCGCGATAATCATGCGTTGCTCGTCTACACGTCTGGTTCGACCGGTGAGCCGCGTGGGGTCCCGCTGACCTACGAAAATCTCTGGTGGAATCATCATCAATTCCGAACGTGTCTGCCGCTTGCGCCTCATGATTGCGTGCTCGCCGTCGCTCCGTTCTTTCATGTCGCCGGCCTCAACGTATTGACCTTTCCAGCGATGATGATGGGGCTGCCGATTCTCGTGCACGAGGAATTCGACGCTGAGGCTGTCGCCCGAGAGCTCTCGACGCGCACTTCCTGTACTTTCATGGTGCCGCAGATGTGGCAGAAAGTGCTCGAGCAAGACGTGACTTTCGAGGCAGCACGCTTTGGGGTCACGGGTGGGGCACCTTCGTGGCCCGAACTCTTCGACCGGGCCGAAGAAGCCGGTATCGCCCTCTACGAAGGGTACGGCATGACCGAAGCTGCGCCGATGGTGTCGATCGCAGGGCCTGCCGACCGCGGAACGGTAGGGCGTCCGGGGCCGCAGGTCGACATCAAAGTCATCGATGAAAACGGCGCAGAACTCACCGCCGGTCACTCGGGCGAGATCCTGGTCAACGGGCCCAACGTCATGGAGCGCTACTGGGGGCATCCGCTCGAGATCAGTCGCTTTGGACCGGGCTGGCACCGCAGCTCGGATGCCGGTTATCTCGATGAAGAAGGGCGAATCGTCCTCGAAGGAAGACTCGATGACATGATCATTTCTGGTGGCGAAAATGTGCATCCCATCGAGGTCGAACGCGTGCTCAGAGAGCACCCTGACGTCGACGCCGTCTGCGTTTTTGGAGTGCCGGACATCGAATGGGGCGAGAAGGTCGTTGCGGCATTGATATCGCCTTATCAGGTGGATGCAAGGCAGCTCTCTAGCTGGGCGCACGGCAAAATTGCGCGCTACAAAATCCCTCGCGAGGTGATGCACATGCACGAAATGCCGCTCACAGGAAGCGGCAAAGTCGACAGATCTCAGGTCCGCGAGATGTGGGGTCATTTTGGGAGCTGAAGAAGTCTTGGAGCTGGGGCCCGGCCAATATCTACGCACCCTCGATTTGTGGCGCATCGCGCACTGTGAGTCGAGGGTTGCTCTCTCTGCTGAGAGTCGAGCCGCCGTCGAGAAATGCGAGAGTTTCGTCGACCGACTCGCACGCGACAATCAGGTGATCTATGGAGTAACCACGGGGTTTGGGCCCCTGGCTACCTCGAGAGTCGCAGCTTCCGAAGCGCCCCTGCACCAGCGCAATCTGGTGTATCACCTCGCCAGCGGTGTCGGAGATCCTCTCTCAGCGACCGAAGCACGTGCAGTCATGGTCTCTCGCGCGAACGTTTTGGCGTCGGGTCACTCCGGCGTGCGTCTGCAGACACTCGACCTGCTGCTGAGTTGGCTCGACGCCGGTATCGCCCCTGTGATTCCTTCCCTTGGGTCGGTCGGCGCGTCGGGCGACCTCACGCCGCTCGCCCATATGACACTTTCGATGATGGGAGAGTCAGACGTGATCTGGCGCGGTGTTCGGACGTCAGCCGATTCGGCGCTGGCTGAGCTCGGCCTTCGCCCTCTCGAGCTCCAAAAGCGCGATGGACTCGCACTGGTCAACGGCACCTCGGCGATGACGGCCCTGGCCGCGCTGAACGATGTCGCGCTTCATGACGCCATCGACCACGCGCTGGTCGCAGGCATGATGGCAGCCGAGGTTCTCGAGACCTGGGCCGATGGTTGGGATGAACTGCTGGGACGTCTTCGACCCCATGCAGGGCAGAAAACGATTCACGAACGGCTCGCTGCGTTGAGCGCTTCGAGCGCGCGCCTTTCGCACCGCGAGCGGGGAACGTTTGACCAACCTCAGACGCAGACCGGTCATCCCTTGCCACAGGATGCCTATACGATCCGCTGTATGCCACAGCTCTTTGGCGCCGTCCTCGATACACTCTCGCAGCATCGGCAGACCGTCGAGACCGAACTCAACAGCGTGACGGACAATCCCGTATTCGATGCCGACGAAGAACGAGTCGCCCACGGCGGCAACTTCTACGGCCAACATGTGGCCTTTGCGTCCGATGCCGCCGCGCTCGCGGCGACGAAACTCGCCGTCTGGGCCGAACGAATCGTGGCGCGGATTACTGATCCACAGGTGCATCAAAAAGATCTTCCTCCGTTTCTGACACCGCGCAGTGCTGGGCTCGACAGCGGATTAATGGGGGCGCAGGTCAGTGCATCCGCGCTCGTGGCCCACATGCGCACGCACTCGCACCCGGCGTCGATCCAATCGGTTCCGACCAATGCGAATAATCAGGATGTCGTTACGATGGGGACGATTTCGGCATGGAGAACACGCGAGCTGGTCAGGCGGCTCAACGAGGTGCTCGCCATTACTCTGATCAGCACCGCTCAGGCGGTCGAGCTATCGCAGCGCGATGATCACGACGGCTACTCCGAGAGCACTCGAAATGCGCTGGAATGGATGCGCGAGCACGTCGACTTCATCGACGCCGATCGACCCCTTTCGAACGATATTCAACGACTGGCAGAACATCTGAGCCGCGCTCCGTGGCTCGAGCGAGGTCCTTCTCATGAGTGATTCATTCGACCTTCGGGCCGACCAGCTCGAAGCCGTCATCGATCAATTGCCAATCGGAGCCATCGTCGTTGATGACGATGGCATCATCCGGCGTTTCAACCGCCACGAAGAACAACTCTCGGGCCTCAAACGCAGCCAGACGCTGGGCAAGAGCTTTTTTTCGGAGGTCGCTCCCTGCACGAAAGACGTCGAGATGGGGGCGAAATTCCGTGAGGGTATCGAGCGGGGAACTCTCGATCTCGATTTCGAGTTCAACTTTCCCTATCCCTATAATCGAGTGCCCCGCGATGTGCGTATCCGAGCGGTCTCCATCCAAAACGAGCCGCACGGTGTGCATGTGATCCTCATCGAGGATATCACCACTAAGCGGCAGCTCGAACGCAACAATAAAGAGATGATGAGCGGTCTGCGCGCGATGATTGCGTCGAGGCACGGACGCAAGGTGGGCCGGACCGACTCGTTTGAGGTCGAGGCGTACGTTCTCTATGCCGGAATTGCTGGATTCAAAGAGCTCGCCGCCGAGATCGCACCTGCTGACCTTTTTCGATTTTTGGACAAGAGGCTGGGAAGAGCCGTCGAAATTATCAGCTCACGGGGTGGGCACGTCGAAACAGTAGCCGGCGATGGCGTGCTCGCCTATTTCGTGCCCGAGAAAGGCCGCGAAGAGCGAGCCCCTTTCGATGCAGCGCGCGCGGCGATCGAGATCGCCGAGAGTGAATCTGACGAAGACCTGAGCGTCGACTTTCGGGTGGGCCTCGCACATGGCCCGATCGTAGTCGGCCCCATCGGGCATCCCGGATACGGAGAGTCGGCCAGTGTCGGTCGCCCCATCTCGGTCGCGAGAGCTCTCGCTCAGGTCGCGAGACCGAACGAGGCACTCTCGGATGAGTTCCTCTACGAAGCCCTCGGCGATAGCGCAGAATCGACGCACCTGCGGGGCACTGTATTAGCGGGCGTACCTGACCACGGCGAAGTCTACCGGCTCGAATCCCTGAAACTTCCCGGCTGAATGTATGGCCACTGCGCCCCATACATCTGAGCTCGAGGTGGGCGAACGGGTGGGAGAACGATACGAGGTCGTCGACGTCGTCGCCTCGGGTGGGATGGGGACCGTGTATCGAGCGACGCAGAGCCCATTCGACAGGCTCGTCGCCCTCAAGATCATGCATGCGAGGCATGTCGCAAACGATGAGTTACGCTCGCGATTTTTTCGTGAAGCCGAGGCGATGAGCCAGCTTACGCACCCCAATACCGTCACGGTTTTCGATTACGGTCAGGCCGATTCGATTTGCTACATTGCGATGGAGTACGTCGAGGGCGAGACGGTCGGGCAGCTCTTGCGAGAGCGCGGAGGCCTCGAGCCCGAAGAGGCCGTCCCAATCGCTGTTCAGGTCGCGCAGTCCCTGGGCGAGGCGCATGCCAAAGGGATCATTCATCGTGATCTGAAGCCTGATAATATTCTAGTATCGATACCCGAGAGCGGTGAGCTATTCGCCAAAGTGGCGGATTTCGGCATTGCGAAAATTCTCGACCGGGATACCCAGTTTACCCAGGTCGGAAATATCGTCGGCACCCCCTTTTATATGTCGCCCGAACAGTCGAAATCGGGTGAAGTCGACGCGCGCTCGGATCTCTACGCGCTCGGATGTTGTCTCTACGAAATGCTCACGGGGAGACCGCCATTCATGGGCACGACTCCCATCGAGGTTTTGCTCAAGCATCGCACCGAGGATCCACCCTCGCTCGGGCCCAATTTCCCATCCAACCTCGATTCATTCTTACGGGACGTACTCGCAAAGTCTCCTGATCGCCGTCCTCGAGACGCACAGGCTTTCGTGCGCGAACTGATGGCGTGTTACGTGCAACCCGACTGGGAGGAAACTCCGCAAGCAGCGCTCGCCGAGACGATGGAGCCGGGCCTCTCTGAATCGACTGAAAAAGGAACCCCTCCGCAACTCGTCGCGCGCAGCGATCGTGATCTCGAAGTCTCACCTTCGGCCACGAACTCCTCGATTTCGGCCATGGTGGCTCTCCATGAAATCGAAGGCGCGGATTCGAAAACCTCGGTCAGTACATCGAGGATGAACGAGCGGGCCAGCAAAGAAGCACCACGAGTCCCGGCATGGGCAGGTCTCATCGTCGTGGCTCTGATTGCAGCGTCGGTGGGGATGGCGTTGCTCTCGGGGCCCGGGGAAGTACTGGTGCGCTTCGAGAGCGATCCTACGGGAGCTGTGATTTCCCTCGATGGCGTATCGATCGGCAGGACTCCCGCTGATGAGAAACTCATCGCAGAAGAGCTTGCCGAGGTCACGTTTTCGCTCGATGCCCACGAGCCACGGTCCATCGAATTCGACCCCGCCCGGCGCGACAAGATCTTCGCCGAATTGCGCCGCGCTCAAGTCGAGCTCGTCGTGACCTCGCCGCTCGAACGGGCTTCTCTCTACGTCAATGGCGAAGGATACGGGGTTCTTGCTCCTCAAAAGCCGCGCACCTTTCTCGTCGACTATCCCGACGGTGCATTGCGTCTCGAATTGAGGTCGCCGGACCACGAAAAATACGTCGTCAACATTCCTCACGACTCGATCGGGGAGCAGACGAGACTCGCCCCCGACCTCGACGATTTCGTGAAGAGCAAGAAGTGAAAAAGCCCGCCATCTGGCGGGCCTTCTCATGAGTGCGGAAGAGAGGAATCGAACCTCCACGGGATGTAACTCCCACTAGATCCTTAGTCTAGCGCGTCTACCAGTTCCGCCACTTCCGCATCCGGTAGAACCGTTCGTCAACGAACGGACCCGGGGTTTTAAAGAATGTTGGCAGCGCTGTCAACACATCACGAGCAATTTCCTCCGCTGCATGTTGCAGCAAATGCTTCGGCCCCGTCGTCGATCTGCTCACAGCCACCGCCGCTGCAGGTAAATTTGCAACTTCCGCCCTTACAGACCTGTTTGCATCCGCCTCCGCTGCAGGTAGCAGAGCATCCGCCTTCGCAAATATGTTCGCATCCGCCTCCGGCGCACATCATGCTGCAGTTGCTGCGCGGCGCGCACTCGACTTTGCATCCGCCATCCGGACAGCGAAAGATGCACGCTCGGTCCTCTGCGCAGCTGCCCGAGCCTTCGGTCGACCTGGGTCTGAGCTTGACCAGGTCTTCGACGTCGACCTTGAAATCGCCACTCTTGCCCTGGACCACGACCTTCCCATCGGGCGCCTGCATCTGATCTTCTTTGCCGGCGGCCTCGACGGTGTCTTTTTCTGCGACGACCTGGGGCTCGCCGCCTTCTTGGGCCTGGGTCTTGGCGTCTTCCCCCCTCTTGTCGCAGCCGAGAGCCAAGATGGTGAGCAGAGCGAGCGGCAAAATCCATCGTATCATGCGCATGAAACCTCCATCAGGTGCGCCGCGATCGTAACTGCGTGTTCTGGCCTTGGCAATGCGGCTGCGTGTCTCAACCCCTCGCGCAAAAGTTATTCTGCAGGCACGGCCGCGCGGGCAGCTACGCAGCAATAGACACGTCGAGCGAGAACAAGAGCTTCCATCGTGACGTACCTTTCGCTACATTGACGCCCGTTAGCCCTCCGTTCGGGAGTCCCGCATGATTCTGCGTCTTATCGTTTGTCTCTCCGTCATCGTTCTCGCGGCCGCTTGCGGTGATGCGCCCAGTAAGGGAAAGGCGCCGACGAACAATGCGAATAACGTCAATAACGTTTCGAATAACACCAATAACGCGCCGAATAACGTCAACAACGTCTCGAATAACGCCAATAACACGCCGAATAACGTCAACAATGTGGCGGCTCTCTGTGGAAATGGCGCGTTGGACCCCGGTGAGGCCTGTGATCCGGCGATCGCCAGTGGTGACGGTGCATGCCCGACCTCTTGCACAGCACCCGCATGTACGACCGTGACCCTCGTCGGCAGCGCCTCGGATTGCTCGGCAGCATGCGAGGCAACCCCGGTGGCGTGTATGGAAGGCGACGGCTGTTGCCCCCGAGGTTGTGACTCCGAGTCGGATGGCGACTGCCAGAATGTATGCGGGAACGGAACGATCGAAGAGCCCGAGCTATGCGATGGAAACTGCCCGTCGTCATGCAACGACGGAAATGCATGCACGGTCGATGCACTGCAGGGCGACCCGGCAACATGCTCGAGCTTTTGCAGCAATAGCGTGATCACGCAGTGCGTGGGTGGCGATGGATGCTGCCCGGCGAATTGTACGAATGCCAACGATTCGGATTGCGAGCCCACGGCCGTCTGCGGCAACGGGGATATCGAACCGGGTGAGACCTGTGATGGAAATTGCCCGACGAGCTGCGTCGACAATGACGTCTGTACCAGCGACCGTGTCGCGGGAAGTGCTGCTACCTGCAACGTGATCTGCGAGAATCGTGCGATCACCTCTTGTA
This sequence comes from uncultured Bradymonadales bacterium, assembly GCA_964346045.1. Taxonomy (GTDB): domain Bacteria; phylum Myxococcota_A; class Bradymonadia; order Bradymonadales; family Bradymonadaceae; genus CAYFTY01. Next base: position 7,220 of record CAYFTY010000021.1, read on the forward strand.
TCAACGGTGATGGCTGCTGCCCGCCCGGATGCACCAGCGCGAACGACTCAGACTGCGGGTGTGTGCCAGACACCTGCGCGTCCCTCGGCCTTCAATGCGGACCGGCAGATAATGGCTGTAACTCCACCATCGATTGTGGCACGTGCAGCGGAAACGATATCTGCAACCAGGGAACATGCGTTCCACCGTCGACTGGCGACGGCGAAATCGGTGACGCGTGCACAGCCGACACCGACTGCAAGGCCGATCCTGATAATGCGCTGAGCGCTCCCGTCTGCCTTGCCGAGGACGCCGGTGGTTACTGCGCACTCATCTGTTTTGGCGACATCGGGTTCCCGCTACCAGGAGTCGGCTGCCCCGCCGGCTCGACCTGTACGCTCGTCACCGACGCCTCGGGAACCGAGAGCAATTACTGCCTCCAGAACTGCACGAGCAACAGCGATTGCCGAATCGGTTTCTCGTGTATTCCCCTCGATAATGGTCAGAGCGTCTGTTTCCGCTAAAGGTGCTTCGAGCCGGCTATGGCTGCCGCCGAGTTACTTCTTCCATTTGATCGAACACCCCATCGAGGGCTTCTGGTCTTCGTCAGGCCGAGACCCGCTTTCGAGCGCCACGAGCGCCTCGTGTAGATCACGACTCGTCACCGCTTCGGCATCTTTCCAGTTGTCGTCGATGCGACCGCGGTAAGCGAGCTTTCGTTCGTCGTCATACACGAAGATATCGGGAGTGCAGACTGCGCCGTAGGCGCGCGCCACCTCTTGCGATTCGTCCTGTGCATAGGGAAAGACCAGGTCGCGCTCACGTGCAAAGTTCTTCATCGCTTCGAAATTATCGGCTGGATAGCGAATCGGGTCGTTCGAGCATATGGCAACGAAATCTGTGCCCTCGTGTTCGCGGGCGAGTTCGTTGAGTCGGTCGATCGTTGCTTTTACGTAGGGGCAGTGATTGCAAATGAACATCACGACGAGCGTATCCGCGTCGAAATCTTCGAGCGCAACCTCCGAGCCGTGGGTTGCGGGCAGCGTAAATTCGGGAGCCGGGCTTCCGAGTGCGGGGCCTGTGCTTTCGAGGAGAGCCATTTTGATATCCTGTCGAGAAAGAAGAGATTGCCGGGCTTGCTCTCATGAGATGCAGGAGAGAGAGAAAAGTTCGTCGAGCACTTGAAAATTGTGTAACACAATTATAGTATTTCGTCGCGCCAAGGGAGAAGCCGATGTCCAAAGCGATCAAACGCAAGACCGTTGTCGACGAACTCGTCGAAGATTTGAGCCGCGATATCTTTCGCGGCGCCTTCGAGTTTGGCGAGAATTTACCACCGCTGCGTACCCTCTCGAAGCGCTATGGCGTGACCGTCCCGACGACGCAGCGTGCCATCGCGCGCATCGAGCAGATGGGGCTGCTGAGCGTGCGGCACGGCAGCGGCATGGAAGTGCTCGACCCCGAGCACCATGCGACTTTGAGCGCCTTTCCATACTGGCTAGACGCACTGCGAGATCGGCCCGCCGAGATTCGTAAGGTCCTCGCCGACTTTCTCGAGCTGCGGCGGGATCTTGCGCTCAGCCTGCTCGAAAAGGTGGGCTCGCGTGTGAACGAACCCGAGTTTCAGCGAGTGCGTTCAGCAGTCGATGACATGCAAGAGGTGGTCGAAGAGGGCGGCGGCCTCGAAACGATCGTCGAGGCCGACCTCGGCGTCGCCCATGCGCTTCTGGAGCTCTATCCGCAGACCGCCTACGCCACGATTTTCAACGTCTTCAGGCGCGTCCTCCATACGCTCCCCGAAGTCGCCCAATCACTCTACAGCGAGCCACGAACGAATGTTGCGAGCTGGCGCATTCTCTTTGAATTGATGGAAGACGGCGACGAGTTGAGAGGGCGCATCGAGCCGCTGATCCGCCACGTCGACCAGGAGTCGCTCGACGAATTCGAGCGCATTCTCGAGGGGGCCTCATGAACTTTCTGAATCAGCCATCCAGATCGTATCGTAATTTTCAGATCGTCTTTACGGTGCTCACACTGAATTTCGCGATCCCGACGATTTCGTACATTTTCTTTCCCGAGATCGCTCATGAGCAGTTCATGCAGTTGAATGAATGGCTCGGTGGGTCGACCTACCCCATCGACGAGGCTCAGAGCCATTTCTGGCGCTATCTCGGCGCCGCCAACGTCGCCACACTCGCCTTCATGTGCTTTTTGCTCCAGTGGAACCTGCGGGTCTTTTTGCCGGTCGTGATACCGCTGACCTTCATGAAGATGCTGGCCGCTACGCTCTGGGCCGTGGGTTGGGCACAGAACCCCGAGTGGCACGCATTCCTGGCCGCGGCAGTGCTCGATTACGTGACGAGTGCAGCGTTCATCTACTTTGCGTTGCGCGCCCATGACGACATTCGTGGCCGAGAGGATTCCGAGCTCGTTCCGGCGCCGCGAGACCTCGCGGCGTGGGTCCAGGGGCGCGCGATATGAAATGGATGCGCTTCGAGCGAAGCTGGCGTGACCAGGTTCTCGCAGCGACGCTTCCCAGATCCGCCAGTCATCCCGGGCTGGTGGACGCCGAGTGTGACGAATTCTGGCCCGAGTACCGACGTCGTGCACCGATCCTCTTACAGCTTGGCTTGCGCGCGGCCGTCTGGATGGTTGTTTCGTACGCACTCGTCCGATATCGGCGCTCCTTTACTCGGCTTCGAGTCGATCGGCGCGATCAGCTCCTCGCCGACCTGGCCAACTCACGCTGGTATCTGATTCGCCAGATGACCATGACGCTCAAGCTGGTTGCGTGCCTTGCTTTTTTTCGTGATCCGTCCATGCGCAAACGATTCGAAGGAGTCGGCGTTTGAAACTCACTCTGCTCTCGGCAGCCGAACTCGGCGAAGTGTCCTTCGATGTCGATGTCGTCATCGTTGGCAGTGGACCTGCGGGTGCGGCTGTCGCTGCAGTGACCGCTGCTGCCGGACTGGACACGCTCATCCTCGAGGCTGGCTCCTATGCGGCGCCGACCGAGTATCCAGCCGACGGATTTGGCTCGATGGCGAAGCTCTACCGCGACATGGGCGCTTCGGTGACGCGCGGACGCGCGCCGATGCCGTATCTCCAGGGACGCACGGTGGGCGGAACTTCGGTCGTCAATGGCGCGATCTCGTGGCGCCTTCCGCAGGACGTCTGGGAATCATGGGTCAGGGAGGACCCCGCTCTCGAGAACGAGATCGGTTGGTCTGCGATCTCTAAGAGTCTCGACGAAGTCGAAGAGAGGCTCTCGATCGCACCGACTCCCGATGAGGTAGCGGGCGCGAATAACGATCTACTCGCCAGGGGAGCAGGCGCGTTGGGGCTCGAGCATCGCGCCATTCGGCGTAACGTCGATGGATGCATGGGCCTCGGCCGCTGCCTGCAGGGCTGCCCGGCAGGAAAGAAGATGAGTATGGATCGATCCTATCTGATCGACGCATGCCAGAACGGCGCACGGATTATTCACGGCGCACGCGTCGACGGCGTCACTTTCGAGCGAGGAAGCGTGGTCGGTGTCGAGGCGAACGGCAGCGAGATCAGCGTGCGCGCCAGACGAGTTGTACTCGCAGCCAGTGCGATTCAGACGCCAGCCTTACTCTGGAAGAGTCGTATTCGATCGGGTCCTGTCGGAGAGCATTTCATGGCCCACCCCGGGGTCTCAGTGACAGGTTTCTTCGATACACCGGTGCGGGTCTGGAACGGCGCCACACAGGGCCGCGAGGTGATCGGGCTGCGCGGCGAGGGGCTCAAATTCGAGGCGCTTGGATTCGATATCGCGGTTGCCGCAACGCGGCTCAAGAGCATTGGTTCTTCGCTGGCTGCAGAACTCGAGACGATCGATCGGTGGGCACATTGGGGAGCCGCCATCAAGGCCCGCTCCCGTGGTCGGGTGCGCCCCTCACGGTGGGGTGGCGTCCAGGTCCGCTATGAGCTCGACCGTCGCGACGTGGCGCTCGTGCGCCGCGGAGTCTCGGTGCTCGGCAAGATGATGCATGCGGCAGGGGCGCGACGAACCACCCCGGGTGTTCACGGATTCGATGATGAAGTCGAGGATGTTGCTCGTTACGAGGTCTTCGCCCGCGACGGTGCGCTCGACGCTCGGAACTACCAGATGGTGCTGACCCATATGTTCGGAACATGCCGCATGGGTAGCGATCCGCGAAGATCGGTCGTCGGCCCTGGCTTCGAACATCATGAGGTCGCGGGGCTCTTCGTGGCGGACTCGAGTGTCTTTCCCTCGAATACCGGGGTGAATCCTCAGACCGCGATCATCGCGATCGCTCGCATCTGCGGGGCTCGTGTAGCGGCGAGTCTCTAGCGTTCTCGAGGCTGGCTGCCGACGCTGCAGATCCGAGCGCAAAAAAAGACCCCCGACGCACAGCGCCAGGGGTCGAACTTCGAAATGCAGAGCGAATTACTTCTTCAGCTCGGCATCGATGACCTGCTTGAACTTCGCAATGGGCTGAGCGCCAACGAGGCGCGTACCATTGATGAAGAACGCGGGGGTTCCGCGAACGCCAACGGTCTTACCCATGGCCATCTCGTCCTGAACCTGCTTCTTGAGTTCGGCGCTCTCCATGTCCTTTTTGTACTTCTCCATGTTGAGACCGATCTCCTGAGCGTATTTGTCCAGGGTGCCCGGCGTTTTCAGAGCCTTCTGATTTGCGAAGACCTTGTCGTGCATCTGCCAGAACTTGCCCTGCTTACCCGCAGCGAGTGCTGCACGGTGGGCCGGCTCAGCTTCCTTGTGGAAGGGGAGCGGGAAGGCTTTGAACACGATGCGGATCTTGCCTTTGTACTGATCGTAGACCTGCATGAGCGTCTGGTTTGCACGATTGCAGTACGGGCATTGGAAGTCCGAGAATTCGTAGATGGTGATCGGCGCATTCTCAGGTCCTTTGGTGTACGAACCGGCAACCTTCAGCTTGCTGGTGTCGACCTTGGGCTCAGGCTTCTTAGCCTGCGGCTTGGCAGCAGGCGCGGCCGGAGCGTTTGCCTTGTTGTGTGCCACTGCAGCCTTGTAGAGCGCTTCGCCCGAAAGCTTCTTATCCTTCTTGAGCTTCTTGGCGACATCGACCTGCTTCTTGATGACTTCTTCGAATGCCGAGTACGGCTTAGCACCGATGAGCTGGACACCATTGATGAAGAAATTCGGGGTTCCGCGTGCTCCAACTTTGCCGGCGAGTGCCTGATCAGCTTTGATCTTCTCTTCGCCTTTGTTGCTATCGTAGTACGCGTTGAACTTCGCCATGTTCAGACCGAGCTGTTGAGCGTAGCCCTTGACGAGTTCGTCCATGTTCTGGCCTTTCCATGCCTTGTTATTCTTGAAGAGCAGATCGTGCATCTCCCAGAACTTACCCTGCTGGTGTGCAGCGAGTGCAGCATCGTGAACGGCAGGTGCTTCTTTGTGGAAGGGAAGCGGGTTCTGCTTGAAGACGATGCGTACCTGGTCGCCGTAGTTCTTCATGACCTGGTCGAGCGTCGGATTGACGCGCGAGCAGAAGGGGCATTGGAAGTCTGAAAATTCGACGATGGTGATGAGTGGGTTCTTGGTGTTGCCCTTCATCGGGTCAGCATCGCTGACGTCGACCATCTCGACTTTCTGTCCCTGCGGCTTCTTGGGCTTGGGCTTCTGCGCTTCGGCGTAGTTCTTCTCGACCATCTTGGCGTAGATCTGATCTTTGGCCACTCCGGCTTGCTGCATCTCTTTGACTTCGCCGAGCTGCGTTTTGACGATCTCTTCGAATTTGCTCAGCGGCTGAGCACCACTGATGCGCTCGCCATTGATGAAGAAGTGCGGCGTGCCGCGGACACCGAGCTTCGAGCCCAGTGCCATGTCGTCTTTGATGGTCTTGTCATACTTCGGGTCGTCCCACTTCTTCTGGAATGCTGCGGCATCGAGACCGAGCTGCTTGGCAAAGCCCGAGGTGAGCTCCTTCATGTCAGCGGTCTTCATCTGCTTCTGATTTTCGAAGAGCAGATCGTGCATTTCCCAGAATTTGCCGCCGAGATCGCCGGCGATCATGGCTGCTTTCGAAGCGTCAGGTGCCTGCTTGTGGAAGGCGAGCGGGAAGTGCTTGAACACGACCTTTACGTCGTTCGGGTACTTTTCCTGAAGCTGCTTGACGGTCTTTCCACCGCGAGCGCAGTAGGGGCATTGGAAGTCCGAGAATTCGATGACGGTGATCGGGGCTTCGGCCTTACCATAAATGGCGCTATCGCCAATGGGAATCTTGGTGCTGTCGCCTTCGACCTCCCCACCGGTTGGCAGCGCGGCTGCGCCCTGTGCTACTTCGTCAGGGGCGGCACCGTCGGTGCCGATCGAGTTATTTCCGAGAAAAAATCCTGCGGCGAATGCAATCAGAGCTACGGCAATGTAGCCCAGTACTGCTGTACCGCTACCTTGGTTTTCTTGAGCCATTCTAAAATCTCCTTGTTGGATAAATCTAGCTCGTAAAGACACGACACTCGTACGCACGTCATCGTGCATCGCATCGGTCTATTCAACTTCGTTTGTGATTCGTTCGAGGACGAGCCTCGTCGTGTGTGCAAGGCACACGAGTTCCCGGCGCTCGACCCAGGCGGACCTCTTCATAGATGCGCGTGCGTCGATTTACCGCCGGACGGCTTGTCTTACGCCACCCTGGGAGGCTCTTCAAGGGGCGATGCGAACCCATCGGCGGGTCCGGGCCCCCCGAAGGGGGGGGAGGCCCCGCGCTAAGCGCGGAGCTTCCCGCCGG
>CAYFTY010000022.1:0-13870 GCA_964346045.1 uncultured Bradymonadales bacterium
AGTCGCGAATCACCCCCGGTCGCCCGAAAATGTCGTTCAGATCATCGTCATGAAAAAGCACCGGTGTGCCGCATTTCGCAAGCTGCACATCAAATTCTACTCCGTCGATCCCGTCGTGCTCGATCGCCAGTAATAAGGCGGGAATCGTGTTTTCGAGGGCCAGCCTGTTGCGGCCGCGATGGGCGAGGTAGCGCATAAAGTCTGCTCAGAACTCGAGGGGCAAGATCGCAGGGACTTCATCTCTGGCATCGGGGTCGATATAGCCACCGTCATCGTCCCATTCCATCTTATAGGGCTTTTCGGCTTCGGCCTGTGCTTGCGTCACGAAACCTTTGTCAATCAGACGCCCGAAAAGCTCTTCGGTGCGCGTGGCCCAGTAGCCCGTGATCGGCGTCGCGCCGCGTCGAACGACTTTCGGGCCATACCACGGTGCCGGCTTGAGCATGGCCAGAAAGATCGATTCCCGAGCCGTGAGATCCCGCGCGTCCTTTTGAAAATAATACTGCGCTGCCGGGCCGATGCCGTAGATATCCGGCCCGAATTCGATGCAGTTCAGATAGAGCTCCAGGACGCGATCCTTAGAGATCACCTGCGTGATGCGCCATGAAAGAATCGCTTCTCGAAGCTTGCGAGAGAGGGTCTTGTCGCGCGTTAAAAAGAGGTTTTTGACGAGTTGCTGCGTCACCGTCGAGCCGCCGTAGACAAAGCGCCCCTTCTCGAGATTCAGACGCATCGCCTTCTTGATCAGAGGGATACTGATCGCCGGATCTTCGTAGAACATCATCTGTTCGCTCAAAAATGCGGCGGCACCGACCCACGGCGGAAGCTCGTTGAGCGGAACGTACGATTCGAGCCCTGGCCCGACGTAAACTTCGCTATTTTTAGGGTCGCTCACGCCCTCGCTCACGCGTTTGATGAAGGGTCGGTTCAGCCAGTAGACGTCGCTTCGTGTCTCGGGAACGTAATCGGGCGGAAACCCATTCACCGACGGATGCGGGCCGGTCGGCGCGACGAGCGCAAATTTCACGTCGGGCCAGTTGGGCTTTTTGACGTTGAGCGAGGTGATCTTGCAGAGGTCTTCGTAGTCTTCGAATTTCAACTTCAGCCTGCGTGGCGAGTAGATCGGCAGCTTGAAGTACATCTTCGGGGCCCATTCGCCCTCGAGCTCGATATGCTTGTAGCGACCGAGCTGGGAGTTTGGCAGCGACCGAATCGTATCTTCGCACGAGAGCTCTTCCATCTCGGCATCGACCATGAACGTCGTATCCAGGGGATAGCCCCAGATTCCACCGTCGAAATCCACATCGACTTTGCCGTATTCGAAACGCCCGTCGCTGATGTCGAGGCGGGCGAGCGCCGGGTTCCAGACGAACTCGAACCGCGTCTGCATGTCGATATTCTCGATGGGATCCTCAGAGACACCCGTCAGGTCGACGACCCCGTCGTCCCAGTCGAGGTCAATCACGCCCGATACCGTATCGAAGGCACCTCCCGCGCCACGGATACCCAGCGGCGGCGCCACGATGGCCAGATGTAAATTCATGATGCCGGCGATGCGTCCGCTCGTGCCGCGGTTCGGCAACTTCGAGCGCTCGCTTGGCATCCCGGGAATCTCTCCGAGATTCACATCGACGATGTCGAGCGTCAGATGCTGCGGGATGGGTTGTCCCGGCAAAAACGACGCGTAGGCGCTGACCTGACCTTCGGCAGTTTCGGCTCGGGCTTCGAGAGTGCCCTGGCTCGAATCGAGTTCGAAGCGCTCGATGACGCGCAGAGTGTTGTAGGATTCGTCTTCGTTGGCGACCCGGATGTCGATAGCACCGTCGACGAGGTCGATATCGGTGCGGTCGAGGACGAACGAAGCGCGTCGCATCCAGCGTCGTACGGCTCGAGTGCCGACGGGTTTTCCGGCGATCGGCTTGGCCTCGACCGCGCGTTCGTCGCTCTTCACGGGGCGCAAAAATCGCTTGAGTTCTGTGCGCTCTTGCGGGGTCACGAGGATCTCGGGCTTTTTGACGAGGAGATCGAAGCGCCCGGTGGATTTTCGTGAAAAGACCGCGTCGGCCAGCCGGGCATCGAGCGCCGGGGCCTCACGCGAGCCAATCCTCATACGCATCTCGGGCGTGGCGATCTGGACGGTGGTGTCGCGCCAGTTGGCGTGCGCCGTAAGCCTCATGAATTCTGCCCCGAACTCTTCTTTGTCGACCGAGAGCAGGGCCCCCTCGGTGCCGGCGAGGTCCAGTGAAAAATCGGCCGTTTCGAGGTCGGCCCGTAGATCGAACGTCACCGGCAGGCTTTCGCCGGCTAGTTCGCGAAAACGCCTGTCGACCAGCTCGACCGAACCCGAGGTTCCGACGGTGACGACCCGCTCATCGACGATCACCCGGGTCTGGGGGCTTGCGGCCCGCATTAAGACCTGATCACCCCAGAGGGTCGTGAGTCGGCCATCGAGCACTTCGATATCCGGTAGGTTACGCAAGATTCGCTGCGTCAAAGACTCGTCAGACGAAGTCGTCGATGCTGCGTCTTCTTCATCTTCTGATTCGGTGAGCTTTTCGAGATCGACAGCCAGATCGGCACGTTCGACCTCAATCGATTCGAGACGGGGCTCTCCCTCGAGCAATCCATCGGTCGAGAGCTCGACGGACACCGAGTCGGCTGCCAGCGAGATCCCGTGTCGATCTGAATGCACTTCGAGTCCTTCGAAGACGTAGGTGGTTCCCCACGCCGAATCAAAGGCCTTCCAACTCGCCTCGATGCCGCGCCGCTCGAGGCGCTGGGCCAGCTGCTCTTCGACGGTGTCTTCGAGCTGCGACGGCCCAAAGATGATCGCGGCTGCGGCCAGCAAAACGACACCCAGACCGAGGGCTATGGCGATCTTCCACTTCACGGGCGCAACATAACATGGTCGATGCTCGTCGCCCATTTTCCCCGGGCCGAAGCCGCCGCATCCACGAGCGCCGGTTGATGCAGACATTCCTGAACGTCCGACGAACGAAGCCAGGGTGGGCGCGCCAGAATACTGCGCCAACGAGGGCATGAAGTACTGAACGGGCCGCGACTTACTCTCTCACCAGCTTTGTACTACACTGGGCGCCCCTTCCAGTGAGTAGAACGTGATCGACGAGTATCACACATTTTCGGACGCCGAGCTGGCCGAGATATTCGGCCATGATGCGGCAGAACCCGAGCCTATCCGCCCGTTCGACATCGGCGAGTGTATGTTGAAGTACGCGCGCTCGATGCCGAAAGAGGTCAAGAAAGACTATCATCGTTGGGACGAAGCCCGCTGGAGCGAGGATTGGCTCGAGGTCGAAGGGATCCTCAGCAAACGCGAGGCGCATTTCTGGTTCTGGGCAGGCACCTGCCTCGAACGCCTCGAAGACACGGCGAGCGAACGAAAAACGACCCGAATGCTCAGGCGCGTGCGCTACAACGGCAATGTCTCCCGCGAGGAAGCCGTCGAGAGGCTCGCGGCCTGGCACGATCTCAACGAATCGTATTACCGGTCGAATCGCTTCTACACCCAGGGCTATCTGGCTCGCGTATTGCGCGTGCTCTTTCCGATCGGTGAGGCCGTCGAGATCCTCTACGAAGCGATCCCGAACCGCTGGGTCGTGGCGTTTTCGCAATATTTCGGGCCGCTGCCGCAGGACCCCGAGCAGATCGCCAAGCTCAGAGCGCTCGTCGACCAATACGTCGCCGGCTGCAATCTCGGAGAAGTCACCAATCGCAACATGGTCTCGCGCCTGGCTCCGATGGCCAAACACGAGGCCGAGTGCCGACGCTATCTCGAGTGGGAGATCTCGCGCTCCAAGCCGCCCACCACACATGCGTGGGCCGTGCTGGGGGCCTTCGAAGACGACGACGTCTTTCTCGATTATCTCGATCGGCTCCAAGCGCCCATGGGGCGTAAATGGGTCGTGGCTCAGATCTCGCGATTCGGACTCGACGCGTGCGAGCGCATCTACAAGCGCGTCTCGCGCAGCAAAGAACGCGGGGCACTCGCCGATCTACCCGTCGTGCTCGGCAATATCCACAGCACGCGTGTCGTGCCCGCATTTTTGCATATGTATCTCGATCCCGATGCGTCGCTCGAGGCCGAAGAATGGCTGATGGAAGAGGGCGAGCACGCAACGTTGGGCCTGATGCAGCACACCACGCACCGCGGCCGTTTTCGCGAGCCGGCGATCGAGCTCTTGCGCCGTATGGCCGAGATCGACGAACGCCGCGACATGATCGAAGAGCTCATGGGCGAGCTCGACGATTCGACGGCGCGGGCCGTCAAAGAGGCCGTCCTCGAACATCAGGATATCGATCTCGCAGAACTCGAGCGCGAAGAGCTGCCCGAGTGGCTGGCGAGGATCGCCTCGACACGAAAGCCCAAAGGTATGCCGCGCTTCATCTCGCTGAAGACCCTCAAGCCCATCTATACGGCAGGGCTCGAGCATCAGTTGCCGCGTCCCGCCGTCTGGGGACTTCTCGATGCGTTCAAAGACATGACGATCGAGGAGTACGACCAGGATGTGATCGACGGCATTGAAGAAGACCTCGAATTCGAAAGCGTACGCGAGTTCATCTGGTCGATCTTTCTCGACTGGACGCGACACGATACGCCCAACAAATACGAGTGGTGCCTCGAGGTCCTGGGCATCCTCGGAGACGACACCATCGCCATGCGGCTCAAGCCGTTTTTTGATGACTGGCCGGCTCAGAAAAAGCACGATATCGCCTACCGCGCTCTCGAGATTCTCGAGCATATCGGGAGTGACACGGCGTTGATGATGCTCAGTCAGCTCGCGCGCGGCTCGAAATTCAAAGAAGTCAAAACGCGAGCGCAGCGACGGCTCGAATGGATGGCGGCGCATCGCAAGGTCAACAAAGCCGAGCTCGAAGACCGCATCATCGACGATTGTGGTGTCGACCCCGACGGTACGCGTGTCTTTGACTACGGCCCACGGCAGTTCACGTTGCGATTTGACGAAGAGCTCGAGCCCGTCGTCGAATCGAGCGAAGACGGCAAGATCACCAAAGGGCTTCCGCGGGTCCGAAAATCCGACGACCAGGACATGGTCGACCGCGCCAAAGAAGACTGGCGACTGATGAAAAAGCAGCTCGCCGAGGTCGTCAAAACGCAGACGACGCGCCTCGAGCAGGCCATGATTACGGGGCGGCGCTGGAATCGCGGCCAATTCGAGAAAACCATGGTCGAGCACCCGCTGATGCGCCATATCGCGCAGCGTGTGATCTGGGCAGCTTTTGACGAGGACGATAAAGTCCAGGGCACCTTTCGGATTACCGAAGAACTCGGGTTTGCTGGCTACGACGACGATGAATTCGACATCAGCGAATGCGATGAATTCGGTGTCGTGCACCCGCTCGAGATTCCCGAAAAGAGCCGCGAACACTGGTCGAAGACGATTGTCGACTACGAAATTCATCCGCCTTTCGAGCAGATGAACCGCAAGACCTACAAGCCTGAAAAGAAGGCCGCGACTTCACTCGAATTCAAAGATACCGAGCTTCCGCCCGGTTGGTTCCGCGGCCATATGAATCGACGACAATGGGTCAAGGCACGCCCCGAAGAATCGGGCATGATCCGTAGCTACACCAAGACCTTCGACGTGGCTCGTGTCACCGCTGAAATGGGCCTCAATCCCGGTATTCATGCGGGCGATTACAAGAAGGACAAAGCCCAGAAGATTGCCCATCTGGTCTTTCGCGAGATGAACGTCGGCAAGCCCATCAAATTCAAAGAGGTCGATCCGATCGTTTACTCGGAAGTCCTCTGGGACATCCACCAGATCGTCGACCGCGTCGACGAGGAGTAGCTGGTTTGGGCGGCCGACCTTGCCCATTCGACAAGGTGATTTAGACTCGGCGTCTTGCGAGGCCCAGCAACAAGGCCAACACAAGAGGCACTGCCCCGGGCGTGGCGCTGGTTGCCGAGCATCCTCCGCCGGCGGCCGAGAACTCTTCAGCCGAGGTGGCCTCGTCGATCGGCTCATCGGGATTGTCCGGGTCCTCGGGATCGTCGGGATCGTCAGAGTCGACCGGGTCTTCGTCGAGGTAGTCTGGGATGCCGTCTCCGTCGCTGTCAGAACATGAAGGGCCTTCTCCGCACTCGACGTCATCGTCGATTCCATCGCCGTCACTGTCGATGTCGACATAATCCGGATCGCCATCTTCGTCGCGGTCCGGAAGCGGCGCCGCAACTCCATCGTCAGGGCACTCGAATCCCTCGCGACACTCGTCATCGAAGGCATCATCCAGACCATCGTCGTCAGAATCACGGCCGGTCGCCACAACATCGGGCAATCCGTCATGATCGAGGTCATGGCCTTCGATCGCGTCTTCGATCCCATCGCCATCGGCATCGAGCTGCAGGTAATCCGGCACCTCGTCGCCATCAGTGTCCCGGCAGGCCTCGGGCTCGGGGCATTCGACGGCGTCTTCGATTCCATCGCCATCGCTGTCGAGGTCGAGGTAATTGGGCAGGCCGTCCTGGTCGAAGTCGTCTCCACCTTCCACGGCGGTCGGAATTCCGTCTCCGTCGTCGTCGTCATCGAGCACGTCGGGGATCGAGTCGCGATCGGTATCCGTGGGTACTTCGGGCGTGCCACCAGCGCGCTCGACCTCGGTGGCGTCATCGACGCCATCACCATCGGTATCGGCGTCTTCGGGGTTCGAGCCGATCACGCATGACTCGGTGATGTCGGGCAACCCGTCGTCGTCGCTGTCGAGTGAGGCCTCGACCATGTCGATCGTCACAATCGATCCGCTGATCGTATCGAGTTCGGTCCACGTATCCATGAAGGTCTCGAGACCTTTCGTCGTGCCCCCCGTCGCGAGATCAGGCGTGCCCCACGCTCGCGCGTTGCCAGTATTCGTTTCGCCGTGAGGCATGATCGCATCGCTTGGAAGCCCAGAGAAAACGCCCGCGAGGCCCGAACTCTCGGGGCTCGTGTCTCCGTTCGCCATCACGGCTGCGCGACTTTGAACGGCAGAGTCATTCCAGAACATCAGAAGCCCGCTGCCATCGAGCGCGAAGTCTAGCTCGAAGAGGCGAAGCCCCGGAAAGAGCGTCTGGGCATTCTCGACAATCAAATGAGTCTCGCCGCTCGACACGGTGAGTTGGCACTCGTAGGTGCCCGCGACCAGTGCTGCTCCGTCGGCGGTGCCGTCCCAGCTCACCTGGTTCACGCCAGCCATCGTCGCCCCATGCAGCACAACGTCGCCGTTCGAGGTCGGGTCGAAGTCGCCGTCGGCGTCGCGATCACACACGATACGATAGGTTCCCTCGACATTCGTCTCGAATTCGAAGACCCCGCTCGTCGAGCCGGGCACGAGACTGGTGCACCCCAGTCCAGCATCGAATGCGACGCCCGAGAGAGTCGGTGAGAGAGTCGTGTACGTGGCATCCAGCGGAGGATTCAGATAGATGCGGTACTCGCCAGTGGCCGTGTTATTTCGTGTCGGAACTGACCGTCCCCATGCACCATCGACCCCCGACGAGTTGGCGAGAATCGAATACTTCGACCCCTGAATTCCAACGATTTCGGCTTCGATGACCGCCGTGTCGGACGGGCTGCCACCCGGCACCGTGACAAAGAAAAAAGTGTCGAGGATTGGCTGGCGACGATTGGCTTCGAGGTCCCATCGCGTGGCGAACAATCGGCCCGGCTCGGGTCCGGCTGCGCCGGTCACCAGAATCTGCCAGCCCGACTGTGCGTCCGAAAACGCCAGATCATATCGGCCCGGAGCATCGAATACGTGGGACTGCCCCGCCGAGAGTTGAGCGACGCTGACCCCCGACGAGTCGGTGATCTTCAATTGGCCGACGCCTTCGAAGAATAGGCTTTCGGACGCCTGCAGGATATCGACTCCGAGTTCGGTGGTGGGCAGCACCTGTACCGGGCCGAGCTCATTCGAGCCCTCTGCTATGGCGCTCGCGGGTACCAGGAAAGCCAGCGAAATCATCGTCAGAAATAGTCGTCGCATCTTTGGCTCCATCATCAATCGGTCAGCTCGTTTCATGCCCATCATGCCGACGGGGCACCCCAGTAATATTTCCTCGGCCAGCAAGCTGGTCTCAGGGCATGTGGTCGTGCGTCCATCTCAGTCATGATACTAGAGATGCCCATCTGCAAGCACGGATATGTCTTGGTGCAATCTTGGAGCAACGACCTTGCCCCGAACCCATGCGCGTGAAAAGCTCCGCTCATGAGAATTCTACTCGTCATCTCGACCGCACTCGCTGCCTCGGCGGCGACTGCGGCCTTGCTGCAGCAATCACTCGTCTGGGCCGGTTTCTCGGTGCTCGGAGTTATCGGGATGGTCGCTCTTTTCGTCCCGGATCTAAAGGCTCGGGATGCGGTCGAAGATTCACGACCCTCCGATGTGGTCGACGAACCCGACCCGGGAGTGCTTCTGGCGACGATGAGCCACGAGATTCGTACGCCGCTCAATGGTGTGCTGGGCATGGTGCAGCTGCTGCTCGACACGCGGGTCGCAAAAGAAGAGCGCCGCATCGTTCAGACCATCTACGATAGTGGGCAGATCCTCTCGCAGGTGGTCGATGATTATCTGGCCTACTACCGGCTCGAATCAGGTGGTGAGCTCAAGACGGGAGATGCCCCTTTCGACCTCGAAGAGAGAGTGCTCGGCGTTGCGTTGCTCTTTCAGGGAGTGGCCTACGACAAGGGGCTCGACCTCGTTGTACACACGGCAGACGACATCCCGCGCGTGGTCAGAGGTGATGCGCGCCGCCTGAGTCAGATCGTCGCCAACCTCTTGTTGAACGCGCTCAAATACACGCAGGCCGGTGAGGTTTCGATCTCCATCGAGACCAGCGGCGGCGAGTACGTCGTCTCGATCTCGGATACCGGTCCGGGCATTCCCCCCGATGAACTCGGTTCGCTCTTCGTCCCGTTTCGACGTCAGTCGACCTCGCAGGGGACCCTCGGCTCGGGTCTCGGATTGAGCATATCGAAACGGCTCACCGAGGGGCTCGGCGGAAGGCTCACCGTCGAATCGGAAACGGGCGTTGGGACCACGTTTGCGGCCCGTCTTCCGCTCGAGGTTTCGGTGCATGGTCCGGCTGCTCCCGTCGACCATGCATTCGAAAAGTTTTGGATCGCGGGCACGGCGTCAGGGTCCCTCTACAACCTCCTGGACATTCTCGACCGCATGGGGCTCGACGCCGACATCGCGGGTGCGAGTTTCGAGCCCAGGGCTCGCGACCTGGTCTTTGCATTCGATGACGAAGTGGGTCGAAAGTCGGCTTCTCTTGCAGATCAACAAGGAGCGACTCGCGTGATGATCAGGTGGTTATCCGAGCCGGATGCGGGCGATGACGCGCACGTATTGATCCGCCCCTTTGGCTTTACCACGGTTCGCCAGGCGATATCCGCGATTTCTACGGGGGCGCAACGCACCTCGACGGTCGACCGATGGAGCCGCTCGTTCGCGAGGCAGCATCCTCTGACGATCGCAGTCGCCGAAGACGATGAAGTATCGGCACGGGTTGTGGCCGGAATGCTGAATAAGCTTGGCTACGACGCGACGATCGCATCGTCGGGACCCGAGGCCTTGCAGCATATTGCGTCCGTCGATCCCGATGTGGTGTTCGCCGACCTCCATATGCCTGGCTTTGGCGGCATCGAGCTCGCCGAACGATTGCGCGGTCGTGCCATCTGGTGGATCGCCATGAGTGCCTCGGGAGCATCGCGCGAGCGCAGCCGTGCTCGTGAGGCAGGTATGCGCGACTTTTTGACCAAGCCATTTTCGATCGACGCACTGCGCGGCTCATTGCTCAGGGCAGCGGGCCAGGAATCAAGCCTGATTGAAACGAGCGATTCTCGTCCATCGCTCGACCAGATGCGCGAGTTATTTGCAGGTCAGCCCGAGGCCTACCAGGAATTGGTTCAATCGCAGATCGCGCAGACCGACCTGCTATGCAAAGACATCGAGCAGGGTATCGATTCGCTCGAAGAAGATTCGCCTGCGCGACTGGCCGCTCATACCTTGCGTTCGAGCGCTGCGGCTCTCGGCTGCGACGAAGTCGCTCGTATCGCCCAGACCCTCGATCTCGAATGGAACACGCTCGAGCTCGGCCGTCGGCGCGAACTTGCGAGACGGCTCATCACCGCATGGAGAGAGGTCGAGAGGGACGCCCTGGAGGCGGAATTGCAGAGTCCGGGCTGAGAAATGATGGGTAACGTTCTCTGAGGTGGCGCGGACCTGGATCCTCCTGCGGCCGAAGGCCGCGCCCCCAGAGGGGCTTGTTTCCTCGCTTTGCTCGGTTCAGTGCCACGGTTGGCCATGGTCGGTACCGGCACTGAACGTCGCAGGCGAACCCGTCCTCCCTCGGGAGGACAGCCGGGCGCAGCCCGGCAGGAGGTGGACAATCGTCGCGGGTTCCAATAGGCCCGAAACACGACTCTTGTCTTCGTACGGAGGTCCGAAACACGACTCTCGGACTTCTGCGGCGGCACTATCTCTGGCCCCTTCTGCCCGCTTTGCGGGCCGTCTTCCCCGAGGAAGACCTCTACTTCCTGCGGTCGGCCTGGCGGACGACCGGCCATGGGTCCGCCCGCGTGGCACTCGGAAGCCCAACCACAGGTACTAAAAGAGTAGACTCAGACCCAGGCGTATCTCGGGCAGGTAGAAGAGCGTGCCTCGCTGAGGCGTTGCATCGACGGCGACTTCGGCACGGAATCGAAGCGATTCGGTGATGGGCGGCATAAAGCCGAGCGCCGCGCGGCCGGCAAATCTATCGTCGTTTTCGAAGCGGTTCAGGTAGCTAAGACCAAAGCCGAGATAGGGCGCGGCGAAGAGGTCGAAGAGGCCAAACATTGCCTGGGCGCGCAGCGCCAGGGTCTGGGCGGATTCATCGCCAGAGTGAAACGAAAACCCGGCTCGAAATTCGCTCGCGAAATACTCCAGAGGCATCGCGCCAATGCCGAGCTCGACGCTCGCGCCGGCATCGGGGAATCCTGACCAGTACGGATCGACGCCGACCGCGTCGTAGCCGAGCAAGACGGTGGCGAAATAGGTCGACTCGGCTGCCGTCAGCTCTCGCGAGGTCGATGCATCCACGACCTCGACCTCGAGGCTGGCGAGCTCTTCGCCCTCGAAGGCGACCTCGACCGAACGCGCGCCGGGCTCGGCGTCCGCAGCCGTGGCGAGGTTCACGCGAAATGCGTCGGGGCGTGTCTTCAGTGCTCTGACGTCGAGGCCTTCGCCGCGAACGGTCGCTCCCGGCGGAAGCGCCGGATCGAAGATCACCTCGAGCGAAGTCATCGCGCCTCGCTTCAGCACGACCTTCTCGGTCGAAAAACGGGCGGTTGGCTTGATGACCTCGAAGTCGAGTGAGGCCGAGCCTTTGTCTGAGCGACACGTGATGGTCTCTTGCCCACCGCGACGAACGACGAGCCCAGACTCGGTGCCTTCAACCGAACAATCGAAGCCGCCCGGAGCGTCGAGCGAAGCGCCCAGCAAGACTGCGTCTTCACCCATGAGATGGCCCGGTGCGATGCCGACCGAGGCGATGCGCAGCTCATTGGTCTTCGATGGAATGCTCTCGAATTTCTGATCGTCGATCGCGACGACGGTCACGTAGTACGAGCCTTCAGGCAGACCTTGCATCTCGAGGTTCGTGATATTGGCCGGCACTTTTTTCGAGAACATCACCTCGAGCTGCCGTCGATCGCGGGTCACTTCGACGTAGTAGGATTCGGCTTTGTCGACCTTGCTCCACGCCGCTTTTGCCGAGCCACTTCGACCGCCGAGCGTGAGCGCCAAGGGGCTGAAATCGTCGGTCCAGGTGGGCGTAGGGGGCAGCGGTCTCGGCTTCTCGGGAGGCTTTCCGGGTCTGGCACGCGTTCCCTGACCCGGAACGACGCTCACCGATGCCTTGCCATCGAGCGACGCGACTTTCGCTGCCTTGCCCGAGTGATTCGCAATACGAGATTCGCCATCTTCTTCGACGGTCACCTGGGCATCACCCGATTCGAATGACGCGACGGCCGACGGGGTTTCGACCTCTAGCGAGCCACCGGCGAGTGCCGCGAGGCTGGTTTTGAGGCGTCCTTTTTCGACGGTCGCCCGACCTGCGACCGAGCGTCGAATGGCCTCTTTCGAAGGACCGTAAATCACCACCAACGTATTCTCGGTCATCTGTAACGAAGTCGCGTCACGAAACCCGAGCTCGGCGCGCGATTCGCGCAATGTGTTCACGCGCCAGGCCTCGAATAACTCATCACCGACATCGATTCCTTGCCACGAGGTTTCGGGCGCCTTTCCACGCACATCGCCGGCCCGCGCCATCACTTTGGCTTCGGGGGTGTCGGGCAGGATCGGCAGTTTCAATTCGTCTCCGGGGCGGCACGCAAAACCCTGAAGACTGAGATCGTTGTGCTCGTGAATATGGTTATAGGCCTGTGGATCACCATAGAACTGCCTGGCGATCGAGGTGCACGTATCGCCCGGCTGCACCACGTAGGTCTGAAATTGATCCTGCGCGAACACCAGCGATTCGAAGCAAAAGAGAATCGCGATCAAGATCGAGAGTGAGAGCGCCGACGTCCCCGTCGGCATAAGATCCTTCATGACGAATCCCTCCGTGAACGTGAGCGATAAACCCTCGCCGCTTTTCGAATGATCTGATCGGCCGAGTAGACGTCGAGTACATCCTCGACGCCGAGCTTCAAAAGTTCGACGGCGCCGGTCACCGAGTCAGACTCGAGCACCGCAATCACCGGATGAGCCCCCGCGAGCTCGGCCGTGATGGTATCGCGCTTCGTCACGACCAGCACATCACACTCGCCGCCCGTATAGGGTTCAGCACGCCAACCCGAAGAGCGCGCCGCAGCAATCAGCTCGGGTGAAATTTCGCCGATCACCCCCAGCACCAGACCCGATTCTTCGGGCTTTTTGCGGCTGGCGTCCTGCGGTGCGGCTGTCATATGCGATGCGGTCACCGAGCGCCCGACACGCGGCTCGAGTAAGGTCGACGGTCGACCGCGTCCCCGCACGTCATCGCTGGCCAGCATCCGCCGCAACATCGTCGCAACATCTACCGCTGTCGGCCGATCGGCCGCTTCTTTGGACATCATGCCCAAGACCAGCGAGTCGAGCGCCGCCGGAATATCGGCCTCGGGCGCCTTCACGCGCAGACTCGTCGTCGGCACATAGAGATGCGCATTCAGAAGCATGATCATCGTCTTGCCCTCAAAGGGTCGATGCCCCGTGAGCATTTCGTAGAACATGCAGCCGAGCGAGTAGATATCGCTCTCGGGCCCGATCTCGGTCGAGCCGACGGCCTGTTCGGGCGAAAGATACTGCGGGGTTCCCGAGACCATGCCCTCCTGGGTCATGCGCGAGAGATCCTCGTCATCACTGATAAACGCCAGCCCAAAGTCCACGAGCTTGGCGCGCGTTCCAGCCTCTTCTTCGACGAGAAAGACGTTTTCGGGCTTGATGTCCCGGTGGATGAGGTTCATGTCATGCGTGACCGTGAGTACGTCACAGAGTTGCGCGACGATGCCCATCGCCCGCTCGATTTCTATGCGTCCTTTCGAGGTCTCGGCCAGAAGTGAATTTCCTTCGAGAAGCTCCATGACGATATAGAGCGTTCCTTCGTGCTCGCCGAAATCAAAGACGCGCACGGCGTTTGGATGGTCGAGCCGCGACATGACCTTGGCCTCGCGCGAAAAGCGCTGGCTGAATTCCTCGCCGCCGACCGCCGGTTCTTTCAAGGTTTTCAGGGCAACCTGGCGGTCTAGCCCGACGTGCGTCGCCTCGTAGACGGTGCCGCCGCCGCCCGCACCGATCTTGCGCACAAGCTCGTACCGGCCGCCCACCAGGT
>CAYFTY010000023.1:0-13858 GCA_964346045.1 uncultured Bradymonadales bacterium
TCTTCATGTCAACCTCGCCGGGCTTTGCTGTGGGGCCCTCGGCTCGACTCGCTTTCGTCGATTATTTCGGGGTTCAGAGTGAACTCATCTACGTCAACAAAGGCGTGGCGGCGCGTTTCGAGGATTCTCGCACCTCGCTGCACTACCTGGCCTTGCCGGTTTTTGCCGAAGGCATCCTGCCGCTCGGAAATTTTGCGATCCGGCTTTTTGCCGGACCCGCGACGCATATGCTCCTCGCGGCCACCGCGGATGGCCAGAGTGTGAGTGATCAGTTGGAGACCTTCGATGTGCTCGTCGCAGGCGGTCTGGGCTTTGACGCGAATTTCTTTGGTGGGACGTTTACGCTCGATGCTCGCTACGAGCGCTCGCTCGCGACCATCTACGACGAAGATGCCACGCCCGAGCGGCTTGTGACGCCAACCCTCTTTCAAAACTCGATCGTCATCCTGGGCGGATTTCTCTACTGAGCCGGCGCGGCGCTCGGTATGCATGCCGACGAGGACGTCGGCGCTCGAGGTTCCGACGAGGGCGTCGGCGCTTCAGGATTCGAACGCAGCGCTTGCGCTATTTGAGCATCCAGTCGAGGGTGGGCGCACCCTGCACGTCGGCGAATTGATCGTAGACGTTTTCGGGCACCTGCAGGGCCTTCATCACCGTCTTCCAGATCGAAGCACCGGGGATCCGGCCGCCATTATTGGTCACGCCACTACCGGGCTGACCGGTTGCTGCATCGGGAACATGGTAGCGATAGTTGTGGCCGTCACCACTGTTATCGGCGACCGTGATGTCGCCGTAGTAGCCGCCGTTGACCATGCCGCCGGCCAGAATGACGGTGTTTTTGCCCTCGTTCCCATAGCTCGATGCGGCCGGAGAGCGGCCTCCATCGAGCGAATACACGGCGAGAAGCGTGCGATCCCAGATGCCAGCAGCTTTGAACGATTCAATGAGTCTCACGAGCGGCAAAACCGTCTGCGCCGCCATCACCCGCATCTGATCTTCGGTCCTCTGGTCATGCACATCGACATAGTCGAATTCTACTGCATAGGTGCGGGTCATGCCGCTCGAAAGCAGTTTGAATCCATAGGCGACCTGCTCCCAGATATTGGCTTTGACGTTCTGCCCAACCTGGGGCGGCACACCCTCTGACCAGTAGGTCCGTTCTTCTTCGGTCAGCGGCAGGCTGATGAGCTCGGTATCTCCCGAATAGAGCAGGTTTTTGACTTCCGTGAGATTCTGGTCGTGCCGGTCGACGGCCCCGGTCGAATAGCCGAACTTCTGAAAGAATCGTGTATCGAGCTTCTTGAGCAGGCGCGAGACGGCATCGGCTTCTTCGGGCGAAGCCAGGATGTTCAGGTCGCGCACTTCGTCGGGAAACGCATCGTGCATTCCGCTCACCGACTGCATGCGGTCGAGCTCGGCCCCGGGCAGGCCTGCACCGAAATGATAGACGTCATGAAACCGGCTGATGCCCTTGAAGGCCACGCCGTTACGGATTGTGGGCGTGAGCTGTTTCTGCCAGTGATTGTGCAGAGCTGCAGGCGTTGGAGTCGACGAATAATGCGGCTCGTTGCCCTGCTCGTTATACGATGGCTCCTGCTCGAACATCGCCATGCGCCCGCCGCCGCTATCGTACCCGCGACCTGGCGAGCGCGTCGCGTTGGCGGCTTCGTGTCCGTGGATGCGCCCGACCGAAAGTTCGAAAAGCTCGCAGCATGCGATGTCATCGAGGTGCGGTGCGAGCTCCATCGAATCTTCGGTCAGATAGAATCCGTTCTGCTGCTGCGAGAGATTATTGTAGAAAAGCGCTGCCCGACGACCGGTCGGCCCACGTCTGAGATCTGTATGGGTCGCAAGGCCCGGCGAGACGAAGACATGCCCGAAATCCCACTGGTCGCGCAGGTTGATTTCCATGAAATAGGTCGGCTGACTCTCGGCCGCCGACTGCGCGTACGCTTCACCCATCACGATTTCGTTGGCGTCCATGCGATACGAGAGGGGCACGGCCGGTGAAGCCAGAGCCGCCCCCATCAACTTCAAGAAGCGACGGCGCTTGATGGTCGACCATTCTTTGAAATTGGGCAGGCTCACTGGGTACCTCCTCGGCTTTCCATAACGACTTCGACGACGCGCGCGTCCGTGAATGTTTCGACGACAATCTTGTCGAGGGTCGGGTCTTCTCCGGTGCGCGATGCCACAGCGTTGAGCAGGCGGCGATCGATATCCGTCGCCGCCGAGTCGGTCATGCCAAATGTGTATTCGAGCACATTTCGCACCATGCAGGGCACAAAGACATTGCTCTCGCTCATGATGGCGGCTGCTTCGCGCAGGTTGTCGGCGTCTCGACCGAACATTTTCGATCCTTCGAAGGCTGCCTCGAGCGGATCGTCCATATGAGAGGTCATCAGTCCGTTCACCGAGCGTCCGAGCTCTCCTTCGGGGTCCTGCAGGCCGGTCGCATCCGCCACGTAGCGGCCTTCTTCATCGAATTTTACGTAGAATTGCGAATGAGCGCTGAACTGCCCGTGGCAGGTATAGCAGGCGCTGCCGTTACCAAAGGCGTCTTTGGCCTCTTCGACGGTCTGTTCGTCGGGGCTCATCGCGCGGAACATCGGGATCAAATCTTCTTTGGGAAGACGTGGCTGCAGCGTATCTTCCATCGGGTATGCGCGGCAGGCAAAGACCTTCATCATTCGCGAGGCGCGCCCGAGATTGAAGCGACTGGCGTTGCCAGCCAGGAATGCCCGGGTTGTCATCACACCGGCATTATAGGGAGCTCCTGAATCGCAATCGGTCTGGCTTCCGTCAGGCCCGATGCAATAGTCGGCGGTGATGATGGTCGAAAAGGGCAGCCGGTTGGCGACCGTATGTTCGACGATACGTCCGGGTGCCTCGAAGTCGATGCCGTCGCGGTCGCCGCTGGCCTTGAGCTTCTGTTGCATCATGTACTTTGCAGACTCGGCGAAGGCAGGCTCTCCGACCCACGATTCGAGGATCGGTCGTATCGCTTCGTGGCCGGCTCGCTCGACTTCCTGCACTTCTTCGAATGATAGGGGCCGAGCCACCAGCATCTGCGAGATGGTGCGTAGATAGAAGAGCACCTGCTCGTTCGTGAGGTCGGCGAGCTCGAGGCCCGCCTTCAGTACGGGCGCCGAAGGCGATGCCTCGGGTGTCGCCGTATCGTCGTTCGGCGTGACTCGAGGCGTCTCGTCGACCACTGGTTCATTCGATTCGCCCCGACTCGTGGTGTACGACTCGGGGTCGTCGGCAGCAATCCCTATCTCGCCTTTACAGCCCAACGTGCCAAGCGATGCAGCGAGAAGCGTGCAGCTTATGAGTTTGAGAGTCTTCATCGTCCCACGAACTCCACGCTCGAAAGTACCGCCAGGCAGACCGCGCGATATCGGGTGGCTGCATCGGTCATGCCGATCTCGGCGAGTGTATCCTCGACCAGGGCCAGATCCTCTTGCTGGGCCTCGCGCCCGTATGCAGCGATCATCAGCTCATTGGCCTGCTCGGGAAGTTGTGGATAACGCTCCTGCATCGCCGCCGATGCACAGACCGGCTCGAGGCCCTCGACCCACGTCTTCATTTTCGAGGCCGACCAGCTCAAATCGGCGCCGATTCCCTGTCCGAAATTATGATCTCCAAGAGCGTATCGATTGCGATTCAGGTCGTCAAAAACCGAGTCGTCTGCGGGTAGCCCGGTCACGCGTGCAAGCTTGTTCATGCGCACACGATAGGGCAGCAGCTGTACGTTCTCACGACCGAGCTCAAACGCCGGAGGCAAGACCTCGGTGTTCTCATCATCCTCGTCGACCGTATCGTCTGGACTCTTGTCGGGAGCCTGCGGGTCGACAAGCTCTACGTCCGAATCCGACGAGAAATCAAACTCTCCGACGCAGCCGGTCGTGAACAGTGCGGCCAGAAGCGTCAGGGCCAGCGTCGTGATGTCTTTTCGGTTGAGCATCGCTTCGACCTCGAGTGCGACACGTGCGTTTTATACCTACATCTGGCCACAATGAATGCAATTTGCGATCCACCCCGTCTGTGCATGAAAACTGCCGAAAAGTGCGAGAGATCTGGGGTCTGGAGTCCCCGATCGGGCTCGAGAACGTGGTCTACATGTCACACAGTGTAGGTGTCAAAACCACACCCGTGGTGCACCTTCCGCGTCTCTTTGGGCTGGCGAGAAGATTCGAGCACTTGCGACCCCATGAAATGCCGCCGCGCAATACTTCGGATATTTCTAATGACGACTGAAAAATTATCGAAGGTTTGCTGGAACTGCGCTTGCTCGCCTGGTCTGCAAGCGTCGAATGACCGGCGTGAAAGCTCGACGACCAGGCATGAATCATGAGTTCGTGGAATCAAAAAGGCGCAACGACCACTGAATATCTCATTCTGCTCATTCTCGTAGCCTGCATGATCATCGCGGTCGTCAAAATCTACGGCGAGACCATCGAGTCCAAATATCGCTGGGCCGATGTTCGCGTCGTCAAATCTGTGACCTTTTAGGGGGAAATCATGAAGATATGGACCATCTCACTACTCGCTTTGCTGACGCTGACTGCGTCTGCCACGCATGCAGCCGGCCTTTCGGACGGGTGCGAATCGACTCGTGCGTGCTCGACCGACGGCCGGCTGACCTGCATCGCATCGAATTGTCTCGAGGCCGGAAAACTCACGATCACGCTTTCATGGAGGGCTGATACGGACCTGGATCTCGTCGTGGAGTCGCCCGAAGGCGGCCGTATCGGGGCGATGGAAGAGCTCGAGGCCGACCGCGGCCGCATCACGGTCGACGAGTGCTACGACAGCGATCGTTGCGGCGCGAGTGAGCATCCGCATGTCGAACATATTCTCTGGGATTTTGACGATTCTGCACCGACGGGGCGGTATCGAATCGAAGTCATCAATTTCGACGGTCGCAACGCAGCGGATTTTCGGCTCGACATCCTGCTTCCCAGCGGCCAGCGAATTGTCGAGGAGGGAGCCATCGAGGCCGAAGAAGGGGCCGTCGAAAGGGAGTCTTTCGTCATCGACACCTCGGTCGAATGCGCAGATCGCGACCATGATGGACTCTGCGACAGCTGGGAGGAAGTCGGTATCGACGTCGACGACGACGGCGAAGTCGACCTCGAGCTTCAGAGCGCTCATCCCTTGCGCAAGGATATCTATGTCGAGGTCGATTGGATGCCCGGCGCCGAGCCATTCCCGCTCGAACCCGTGGTGCAGGCGTTTGCCCGCGCACCCGTCGAAAATCCCGATGGGACGACCGGGATCACCCTGCACATCGAGCGCAGCGAAGAAGTGACGAAGCTAGGCCGTCGTAGAGTCGGCGAGCAATACGAATTCGATGATGAAGAACTGGGCGTCGCAAAATTCGGGGTGCGAAACTTCGGTGCAGACGCGACCTCGTGTGGGGCGGGTTTTTTCGGCACGAGCGAAGACCGCGCATCTGAGAATTGTGAGGCCAGAATCAGCGCGAAAAAACTCGTCTATCGCTATGCACTTTTTGCGTTCAAACGCGCGGGAACCACCAGCTCGGGGCGCGGTGAGCTGCCTGGCAATGACTTCATCGTGAGCACGAAATCATGGCGTTCGAATCATCAGAAGATCGAAAATGCGACCTTCATGCACGAGCTGGGGCATACGTTGGGGCTCTATCACGGCGGCAAGAATAGCCATAACTGCAAGCCCAACTACCTGAGCGTGATGAACTACTTCTACCAGACGCCTGCGCTCTATGCGGGCCGGCCGCTCGATTACTCGCGCTCGAAACTCGTCACGGT
Source organism: uncultured Bradymonadales bacterium (assembly GCA_964346045.1). Classification (GTDB taxonomy): domain Bacteria; phylum Myxococcota_A; class Bradymonadia; order Bradymonadales; family Bradymonadaceae; genus CAYFTY01. The sequence goes on from CAYFTY010000023.1 coordinate 5,793, forward strand.
CGACGAGACCGCGCTCATCGAATTCGATGGGATCGCGGGTCCGCCGGAGTGGGAAGAGGTCGCCTTCCACGGGCCCGACGGAGACATCGTTGTCACCGATACCGCGGCATCCGAGCCGATCGACTGGAATCAGAATGGGGATTTCGATGTCGACTTTGTAGAGGTACACGTCTCGGACGGCGATGAATGCTCGCAACACGGGGTCGCTCGAAAGCTCGAATCCCATGATGACTGGTCGAGCCTGATCTACAATTTTCGAACGACCTCCAACTTCGGTGTTGCATGGGGAGACTCCGAGCCTCCCGATGAGATCACCGAAGAAGATTACGAGCGCCTCGCGCGCACGTCGGACAGCGATGTCGATGGGTTCGACAACTTCGCTGATAACTGCCCGACCGTCGCCAACCCGGCGCAGCGCGATCGCGACGAAGACGGCGTTGGTGATGTCTGCGATCGATGCCCCGACGAGGCTGCCCTCGGGTTTACGGAGGGTTGCGCAGGTGTTTCCGACTCCGCATCGTCTGTGGCAACTGACACGCTCGGGGCTGAAAGACCGACGTTCGAGGACACCGAATTTCTGAAGGCAAGTCGGGGATGCGCAAAGGTCGAGGGTACGAGCTCATGGCTCGTCCTCGCCCTCTTTGCGTTTGTCACCGTACGACGAAGAGTTCGACGTCGATGATATCGGCGTCCTCGCCCTCGATCGTGGCTGCAGCGACGTAGCTTCGGCAGCCATCATCGAGCGTGGCAAGCGCTACTTCGCGGGTCGGGGCCGCTGAAGGTTCGAAGACATTCCACGATCCGATGCTCGAAATCGGGGTTGGGAGCTCTGCATAGTGCAGCTGAAAGCCATCACTAAATCGCGTCGCGAGCGCGAGGCCACCGAATGTTGCGGACATGGCGATTTCGGGGCTCTCGGGCAGCGATTCGATTTCGCCGACGATGATCGGATCCTCGAAGAGCTGCCCCTCGAGGCGGATACGCTCGACCGTTACGGTCGTTTCGAGTTCTTCGACCGCAGCCAGTAGATACGTGTCATCACGCAAATGAGCGAGGTCCATCTGGTCGGGTGCCTGTGCTCGGAATCGGAGAGGTTTTTCGAGCTCGCCATCGGGTCGGTCTTCGGGCTGGTGTACATCCCATGCGACCAGACCATTCTGAGTATCCTCGAAGATCACGTGCCGACCGGTGGTCGCAAACGATCGAGCCATGAGCGGCCAGGTCTGCCACTCGGTGATTCCCTTGCGGATCTGGGTGGTACTTTCGTCGGCATAGTGAATCTCCCGATCCAGAAAACCATTTCGCATGGCCTCGGTGTAGACGAAGATTCGAATCGAGCGGGTCGTGTGATCGTAGGGATTGTGGCCTCCGGCGAACGCGAGTCCTTCGATACGAACATTTTCGTCGCTGCAGTCGACCAGGAAGCGTGTGTTGAATGCGGTCGAAGAGGTACCAAACCAGAGTCGATACGATCCAGACGATTCGGGCTGCATGCAGGTGTTTCCAGTCACCAGCAGGTAGCTTCGGAATTCGGAAGCTGACATGGCCTGACGTGCAAGCGCGATCTCTTGATAATGGCCTGGCTCGGGAGGGATCGAAATCCCCAGCGAGGAGCCAGTTATACCGAACCCGGGCTGCGCTCCTGATTCGAGCGGAACCACCGCCGTACGCGCTTCACCATTTTCGAGCCAGAAGAGCCGCAATGACTGCTCGTTCGAGCTTCGGCTGAAGGCTGCGCGCAATGAAGTAGCTGGCGAGCTCAACTCGATGGCATCGCCAGATTCCGAAAGGCTGAGCGGTCGGAATTCTGGTTTTTCGGGGCATGAACCGGCGTCGTCGGAGGCGTCAGCCGACGAATCGGCCGAGATCTTCGGAGCATCGAAGGCCATATCCTGTTGGTCTCGGTGGCCGAAATCAGGCGGGTCGGGGAAGTCCCCGACATTGCAACCGGTCGAGATCAGCACCAGAAGCAAGAGTATGGGCGACACTTTCATGGCATCGAGGATGAAGGGGCACTCGCGAGACTTCAACTTCGTTTTTACCTTAGTTTTGTGCTAATTCAGCGTTCGCGAGCGAAATGATCGCATCGAAGCATGCGTGGCTCGCATCATACGCCTGAGCCGGAAATCTCCGGCACCCACTCGTGGAGGAGAAGATGGATCCCGTCGTTGTTATTGGTTCAGGTTTCGGAGGCCTTGCCGCTGCGGTGCGTATGCGCTGCATGGGCTATCCCGTCACATTGCTCGAGTCGCTCCCTGATGCAGGGGGCCGCGCGCGAGTGTTCGAGCAGGACGGATTTTCGTTCGACGCGGGCCCGACGGTCATCACCGCTCCTCATCTATTCGAAGAGCTCTTCGCACTCGCCGGGCGCGACTGGCGCGACTACTACGAACTGATGCCGGTCGACCCGTTTTATCGCATCGAATACGACGACGGCTCGAGCTTCGATTACGTCGGGGATGAAGAGAGGCTGCTCGAGAACATCCGCGAGATCAATCCTGGCGACGTCGATGGGTATCTGAAGCTCGCCGAGCACTCACGCGAGATTTTCAAGGTCGGATACGACGAGCTCGTCGATGTGCCTTTCGACAAGTTCTGGGACATGGTCAAGGTGATCCCTGAGATGATGAAGCTCCAGAATTACCGGTCGGTCTACGGTCTGGTGGCGAAATATCTCGAAGACGAAAGGCTGCGACAGGCTTTCAGTTTTCAGCCCCTACTCATTGGCGGAAACCCCTTCCGGGCCACGTCGATCTACCTCTTGATCCACTGGCTCGAGCGCAAGTGGGGCGTTCATTTCGCCAAGGGCGGCACGACCTCGCTGGTGAAAGCCCTCACCACTCTTCTCGAAGAGATCGGCGTCGAGATTCACTACAACGCTCCGGTCGAAGAAATCGAGGTCGAGAACGGTCGCGTCTCGGCGGTGCGAGGCGAAGACGGGCGTCGTTTCGATGCTTCGTACGTGATCAGCAATGCTGACCCGTCGATGACCTACAAGCATATGATCGACCAGAAACACCGGCGCAAGCACAGTGACCGGCGAGTCGACCGTACCAAAAACTCGATGAGTCTCTTCGTCGCCTACATCGGCACCGATCGAGTCTGGGAAGAGCAAGCTCATCATACGATCGTGCTCGGGCCTCGGTACAAGCCGCTTCTCAACGATATCTTCGACAAAAAAGTGCTCGCCGACGATATGTCCCTTTACCTGCATGCGCCCACTCGGAGCGATGCATCGGTGGCTCCTGCGGGTCACGAGAATATGTATGTCCTTTCACCCGTGCCCAACAATCTCAGCGGAATCGACTGGAGCACCGAGGGCGACGCCTACTACGAACGTGTGCTAGAGCGGCTCGAAGAACGCATGTTGCCGGGTCTGCGCGACCATATCGTGACGTCGAAGTACATCACGCCCGATTATTTCGAGGACACTCTGCGGTCGGCCGACGGCGCCGCCTTTGGCCCCGAGCCCGTCTTGCAACAATCGGCATGGTTCCGCTATCACAATCGTTCCGAAGACGTGGACGGACTTTATTTCGTCGGGGCGGGTACCCATCCAGGAGCCGGTGTACCTGGCGTTTTGAACACGGCCAAAGTCCTCGAGCGATTCATCTCCGAGCCAAGCGCCTCTGAAAAGATGCCTGTCCCGGGTCCCTCGAAGATGAGGAAGAGCGCGTGAGTGCCGAAGATGCCATGGTGGTACGTCAGAGCCGCGAGGTTCTGGCGACGCATGCCCGCTCGTTTCGATGGGCCTCCCGATTCCTCGGGCCGGCACAGCGCGACGACGCTTCGGTGGTCTATGCGTTTTGCCGATTGGTCGATGATACTGCCGATGAAGCAATGGACGGTCATCGGGCGCGTTTCGAACTCGAGCGGCTTCGAAAAGAGCTGCACGGCGAAGCGCCCGCGCGGCCATTGATCGAGGCCTTCCTCGATGTGTCCACGAGGCGCAAGCTCGACATCCGTTACGCTGACGAGCTCATCGAAGGTGTCCTTTCGGACCTCGGCAGCGTGGTTTTCCAGACCGACGAAGAGCTCTTGCGCTATTGCTACCGGGTGGCCGGGACGGTCGGTTTGATGATGTGTGCGGTTTTGGACGTCAAAGACCCGTCCGCTCTGCCCCACGCCATCGACCTCGGCGTCGGCATGCAGCTCACGAATATTTGCCGGGACGTTCTCGAAGATGCACAGATGGGCCGGGTTTATCTGCCCGCCGAAAGACTCCGTCGCTATGGGGTCGAGCCTTCCGAGCTGCTCGACGGCACCGCCGATGCAGACGCCGTCGCCGCGGTCGTCACCGAGTTACTCGATCAGGCCGAGCGCTATTATCGGAGCGCGGATTTCGGTATGCGGTACATTCCCTTGAAATCACGCTTTGCGATCGTCGTGGCCGGACGTCTCTATCGCGCGATCGGACTGAAGCTGCGGCGCAATGAATCGAATCCACTCGAGGGTCGGACCTGGATCGGCTGGCCCGGCAAAATCCTCTGGTGCATGATCTCGCTGATGGCCTTCTTTGGCCCCCGGATCCTCGGGTTCACGCCGAGCCCGGGCCATGATCGCGAACTCCATACCCCCCTTCACGGACTCCCCGGAGTTTCGGCTGACACACCGCGACTCGAGGTCGCCGCATGATGCCCGTCAGACGCGGCGAGGCGAGCTGTCGATCTTTGAGGGCAGCATTTGCCCGCGTATGATACGATGGTTTTCGTCGCCAACCGGGTAGCTCGATGCCGTTGACCGAAAGTGAAAAGCGAAAGCTCGGCGTGATCATCGCCGAGAAGTATCGAGTCGACAAGCTCATTGCTCGCGGGGGCTTTTCGTCGGTCTATCGCGGCACCCAGATGGGCATGGGGCGTCCGGTAGCCATCAAGACGCTTTCGCTTGATCAGGACGTCGAAGCGACCTGGCTCGAGCGTTTCGGGCGCGAAGCGCGTCTGGTGAGTCAGCTCCGCCATCCCAACACCATCACGATTTTTGATTTTGGAAAGCACCAGGACGATTTCCTCTACATCGTGATGGAGTATATCAATGGCCGCTCACTGAGCCGGCAGGTGCGAAAATACGGGCATCTCTCGCCCGACGATGTGGCTTTCGTCGCGACCGAAATATTGAAGAGTCTCGATGAGGCGCACGCACGAAATATCCTGCATCGTGATCTCAAGCCCTCGAATATCATGATCGCGCGCGACCACAATGATGACCTGGTGGTCAAAGTGCTCGACTTTGGGGTGGCCAAGATGGTCGAGCCCGACGAGACCGATATTACCTTGACGGCTCAGGGAGCGTTCGTCGGAACTCCGCGTTACGCATCGCCCGAGCAGATGCGACGCGAGGAAGCGACCATTCGCAGCGACATCTATGGTGTGGGCATGGTGATGTGGGAGGCCCTTGTTGGCGATCCACCTGTGCCCGATACAGAGTTTTCGACCGCGGTCGAGTACCATCTGGGGCCGAAGCCCTGGCGTCTTCCACCGGAAGTTGCCTGCCCGCCCGCGCTGGCGCATATCCTATATCGTGCTCTCGAAAAAGAGCCTGGGGATCGCTATCAGAGCTGCTCCGAAATGCTGGCCGACCTGCGAGCCATGTCTGCCCGCGACCAGCCAGCATGGGACGAGCCGGTTCCCGCTTCACTGCAGGAGGTCTTCGACTCCATCTCGGAAGTCGAAGAGGTTGCGTCCGAGCCCGAGGCTTCATCGGTAGAGGGTTCTCTCGAGGTCGACGAGAGCGATGCCTGGCAGCCCGACTCGGTCTTCGATCCAGATACGTCCACATCGCATCCGTCTGATGCTTCGAGTATTCGCTCGCGAGTTGCCGCCGAGAACCGCGAGAAAATGCAGGCTTTGACATCAGAGGATGACCTCGATTTCGGCTGGGAAGACGAACTCACGCGCGAACATGATGAAGAGGCTGCCGCAGAGAGTGACGACGAGATCGTGCCTGAGCTCGCATTCGACCCGAGGACGCTTGCCCAAACGCCAGAGCGAGAGGTGCCCGAGAAGAATGGGGATGTCCGGTCGGCAGGAGAAAATCGTGGGTTGATTCTGGGAATCATGGCCATGATTGGGTTGGCCGTCGTGGTGGGAGGCATCGGGCTCGCCTTACAGGGTTTCGGTAGTGAAGACGATGCCGCCATCGTCACGGCGGCCTCTTCAGATAGCGACGAGACCGCCGAGCTGCCGCTTGTTCCTACCGAAAAGCTCATCGCAGCTCTACGTACTGCAGGTTGGCTGACCTCGGGTAAGATTCAGACAGCCAATCTCGGCGGGACGACCCAGACCTCTATGATTGTCGATTACACCCGCAAAGAGATGGTGGCCAATGTCGTCATCTACGAGTGTGAAAGCGATCAACTCGCCAGCGAGCTCGCGACCGCAACCGACTCGGGCGCCGAGGTCGTGAAATTCGGACGCACGGTCGTTCGCATCTCGCCTGGACCCAGCAATAAAATCAGTGGAGTCACGCAGGTGACCCAGGTGCTTTTTACCTTTCGCCAGATGATGCAGAAGAAGGGCTTGCTCTAGGATGCAGGAGCATCGCGGAGGAGTGTCGACGCAGAGAGGCCACTCGCGGCCCTGCGTTTGGTGAGCGAGCCTGAGCCTCAATCCCGCACAACAAATGTTTTGCCCAGGGCTTCGGCGCGTCCGACTTCCACCAGGTGGATGAGGTGCGCGAGCACGCTGCGCGTGGCGATCGGCCAGATCGAACGAGGCGTATCGTCATAGGCATCGGGTACGATGTCGGCGGCACGCGCCGGCCCGTCGTGCCGCATCAGAGCTTCGAAGACCTTTTCTTCGCGCTCGAGTCGATGCTGGATGTAGAAGGTCAAACGTGCCTCTGGTGCGGTAATCACCCAGCCATGGGCCGGAAGTAGTGCGTTGGCCCCGAGGTTCCGTATGCGCCCGAGGCTCGCCAGATAGTCGCCCATATGTCCGTCGCGAGGGTCGATGAGAATCGTTCCATGAGACGCGACGAGATCCCCCACAAGCACCGAGTCGGTGCGGATATGATGAAAGCAGAGATGTCCGTCGGCATGCCCGGGCGTGTGGATGCACTCGAGGGTGTCAGCACCGAGCTCGATCTTCTCGCCGTCCACGAGCAGGTGATCGAGTTCGATGTCGGCGAGGCGATCGTTGGTGTCCGTATGCCCCCAGACGGGTAAATTCCAGCGCTCGACAAGGTCTTTTACACCCGCGACATGGTCGGGGTGATGGTGGGTGAGCACGATCGCAACGGGCTTTCGGCCCTCGTCGATTCCATCCTGAATCGCTTCGTTCAAGATCTCTAGCTCGGCTCGGAAATCGCTGCCGGGATCGATGATGACAAAGCGTTCTTCCCCGACGATGAAGGCGTTGGTGTGCGTGGCCGGCGGAATAGTCACCGAACGCTGTGGAATCATCGAAACTCCGCCGGTGACCTTTGCATAGTCGAGCACGGTATCCGCAACGCTGTCGTCGACATGGGCGCTTTCGGGTGGCTCTCGGTCCAGCGCCTCGAGCACGTACCGAATGGGCTGCGAGATATAGACCTCGCCGCTGAGCCACCTGGCGAGCGCTTCTTCGGGCGTGACCCATTCGGCCTTCAGGAGCTCGCTCGACTGCACTTCTTCGTCGACGTCATAGCCATCGAGTTCATCGTCGAATCGGACGGCAAAAAACTCAGACTGAAATCGAATGGGTGAAAACTCGGGCGTGATCCATTCACCGATCGGTGAAAATCTCCCGGCGTCGATAGCCCCGAGTTTTTCATAGACTCCGGTAAACGAGATCTGCTGCGCCAGGAGCGCTTTGCGCAGCTCTGCGATCTGCGGTTCGTGGGCCAGTCTGATGCCGTCCAGACCCACGTAAATGCCGCTTTCTTCAAAGAGTTCTCGCGCCGCGCAGCCGTAGTATTCATGCGCCGGAAACCCCTGAGGAGGTGTTTCCGAAAGCGGCACTCTGACGTCGCCGTCCTCGAGGGCTCCTCCGAAGAATGCAAAGAACCCGCCCAGGAATTTCATCTCGTGTCGGCGCTGCGACCAGAGGACTTCAAAGCCCGTACCGTGCCCTCGGACGGGCAGGATCACC
>CAYFTY010000024.1:0-13838 GCA_964346045.1 uncultured Bradymonadales bacterium
GTCTCGGTCGACTCTTCAACCCACCGAACCGCTGATTCGCGAGCCTCGGCCTGTCGATCATGGCCATGAGCATCGGATTCCGTCGCGATGCCAACCGGGGTTTGGCTGGCCACATTCGATGCAGACGATTGCCCGGGCTCAGGGGTTTGCACGGCACCGTCACTACGATTTGCAGAGGCGCGGCCCACCTCGACATCGAAGTACAGGCCCGGCTCGTATTCCTCGGCGGCAGAGATTGCCATGCTCGAAGATGACTCTGAGCCAGGTATCTCAGCGGCTTCATTGTCCTCGTTGGGGTCCTCGACACGGATCGGCTGGGCCTCGGGCCTGGGAAAACTCGATGCTGGGGTTCGCTCGTAGCTGCCGGGGTTCTCGGGGATGCGCAGCGTGAATGCGTCTGCGCGCCGCGTTTCGACCCGGGCTTGCAGGTCGGTGGGCCGCACCGACGAGATGGCCTCGAGCATGGCCATCGCATCGGGGAAGCGTTGCTCAGGCTGCTTTGCGCACGCCTTCAAGATCAGGGCTTCGACATCGGTGCCGCGAAATGGCTCGGGGAGCTCGACGATGCCGTGACTCTGGGCGAGCACGTGATATCCAATCGAAGAACCCGACACGGCGCGCTTACCCACCAGCATCTCGACCATGAGTAGCCCGAGCGCATAGATGTCGACGGAGAGGCTGATTTCTCCGAATAAAAGCATTTCGGGCGACATGTAGGCCGTCGAGCCACAAATATTACCGGTTCCTGTGAGGTTGGAGTCGTCGTCCAGTGATTTTGCGATCCCAAAGTCGAGGATCTTGACGATCTCTTCGCCACTGGCCATTTGCTCGACGAAGAGATTCGAGGCCTTGATGTCGCGATGGATCACGCCGATGCGGTGAGCCACTGTGAGACCACGCAAAGTCTGGGTGGTGAAGTCGAGTACCTTGCCAATCGGTAGTGGTCCGTTGGCCAGCAGATAGCCCGAGAGATCGGAGCCTTCGAGAAACTCCATCGCGACCCAATGGAGTCCCTGTTCCTGGCCGTAATCGTAGATCTCTACGATATTCTTGTGGGTCAACACCTGCGCGATTTCGACTTCTCGTCGGAATCGTAGCCCGGATTCGGGGTGGTCGAAATGAGACGGTAGGATGACCTTGAGCGCCACACGCCGGTCGAGATTGATCTGCGTTGCATCGAAGATCATCCCCATGCCGCCGCGTGCGACTTTTTTATCGATGCGGAATTGATCAGCGACCAGGTCGCCTTCGGTGAGAAACATCGGTTCTTGCTCGGCTCGATTGCCCACAGGCTAGCACCGGCGATGGCATAAAAAAACCCGGCTCTCCGAAGAGAGCCGGGCGGGTGCCATTCAGCGCGGCGGTTGGGCGCTGTTAGTAGTTAACCGCACTGTCCGGCATTACAGGACTGCCCGCTTGGGCAGTCGCAATCATCGGTGCACTGGGTCGGAGCCGGCTCGTTTCCAGCGTTCGGATCTTCGCAGAGTCCCGTGTCGAGGTTGCAGATGTCTCCGCTCGAGCATTGCTGGTTGCAGCTGCAAGGCGTCTGGCAGCTTCCGGCGTTGCAGATTTCGTCGCGGGCACATTCGGCGTTGGTGCGGCACGAGACGTTGGGGTCTTCGTCGCAGTATCCGAAGTCGTTGCAGACGTAGCCTGTGTCGCATCCGGCGCCGGTGTCTTTGTTGCAGGTTGCTTCGCAGACTGCGTCGACGCAGATTTCGCCTGCGCCACAGTCGGCCGAGCGTCGGCATCCGATGGCTTCGCAGAGTCCGGCTCGGCAGTGCTCGTTGGCACCACACTCGCTATCGGCCGAGCAGCTCGAGGCGCACTTACCGTCGACGCATGCTCCGCCATCGCACTCGCTATTGAAGACGCAGCTTTCGGCGGCAGCTTCGCAGCTTCCATCGATGCAGATCTCGCCGCTTGCGCAGTCGGTGCGAGTAGTGCACTCCGGTGCATTCTCAGCGACGCAGGTGAAGTTGCGGCAGACTTCGCCGTTCGAGCAGGGGTTGTTGCTGTCGCACTCGGCGTCGTTCGGTCCGACGCATTCGTTGGCGACGCAGCTCTCACCCAGGGCGCAGTCGGTGGCGCGGACACACTCGAGCTCGGGGCTCGGGTTGCAGGTGCGCTTTTCGAACTCGCCTTTGACAGGCAGGCACTGTGCGGGCGTTCCGACTTCGCTCGAGATGTTGATGCATTCGAAACCGGCCGGGCACTCGTGGTTGTATTCGCAGCTACGGGTGCAGACTTTTTCACCGGTCGAGGTGGCCTGGTCGAAGTTGAGCTGGATGCAGAGGGCATCGCCTTCGACGCAGTCCGCGTTGGTCTCGCAGGACTGGCAGAGACCGGCAAAGCCGTTGGCATCGGTGTCGAGCGGCTCGCAACTATCGGCGACGCAGATCTGACCTTCGCCGCAGTCAATGTCGCTGTAACATTCGACGACGGGGTCGTCGTAATATTCTTCTTCGATGATTGTGGTCTCTTCGCAGTACGTGTCGCACGACGTTTCCCACCAGCACTCGTCCCAGCAAGACCATGCATCGCAGTAGGTCTCGCAGACTTCGTAGTCGTAGCAATCGTCATAACATTCGGTCTGTCCATCGTGTTCGGCCACGACCAAACAGCCCGAGAGCGACATGGCCGCCACAATCAGCGCCATCAATTTTGGGATCATGCTTTTCATTTGCTGCCTCCTGAAATCTCTTGTGCGGTTGGCACCCGGCACGTTCAATTCTGTGTTCGTCATAGGGGTAGACGAGCGCTAAGGTCGCTTATTCAGATCTTTTTCGATTTTTTTGGATCGAGGGGTGCCTGCGGCGGGGCGCGGGCTCGACTGTACCTCTATAGAAGTCCAGACAACCTCGCGTTACAATGTTTGTATGCAGCAAAAGGGCACCATACTCGCGACCCTCGTGGCATCCTGCCTCTTCTGGACGGCGATTTTTCTCGGCTACCACAAGCTCGATGATGAGCCGCATCCCGATCTGCGCGACGAAGCGCTCAAAGAAGCGCTGCGCACCGATTGGAATCACGAGCCCATGACCTACAGGATGGCACGCCGATTGGTCTTCACCGAGATAGACGGTGACGGCACGATGGTCGAAGGGCGCTACACCGGCGAATCACGACACTATTTCGGTACGCCGCGCGGAAGCGTTGCTCAGGTCGAACATACCTGGCCGCGATCGCGATTACCGAAAGCTGCGTCGGGCGATCTTCATCATCTTTTTCCCGTGATTCCTCAGGCCAATCGCATACGCCGCGACATTCGTTTCGGGACGGTCGTCCAACCGCGATGGAAGCGGGGCGGGTCCAAGATGGGCAAGACCAAAGATGGTCGTTGGGCCTTCGAGGTTCGAGAGGATCATCGAGGAGACGCCGCACGCGCGATGTTTTACATCGCGACGATGTACGAACTCGAGATCCCCGAGCGCGAAGAATGGACGCTCCGTAAGTGGCATGCTGACGATCCCGTCAGCAAACAAGAGAAACGACGCAACTGGGTCGTCTCACGACATCAACGCTCGAGAAACCCCTACGTCGACTTCCCTGATCTCACCGAACGAATCTCAGATTTTTAGGACCACGCGTAGGACCGAAACCGACCATGGTCGAATTGTCGGTCCCTATGCCGAACGCGATCTGTCCTCGTCGGAGGACAGCCGCGCCAGCGGCAGGAGTGATATGACTGCGCGTATTCTAGAAGGCCGACCGGCTCCCCGCCGTCAGACGCCCCGCGCAAATTCGATGATCTCGCGTGATTGATGCATCCCGGTCATCCGATCCTTCTGCGCGCTGCCACCGACGAATCGAAGCATGCTCGGCACCGCCGAGATATTGTGGCGACCCGCGAGCGTCCTCAACTCGTCGACATTGGCTCGAACGACCACGAATCGACCGTCGGATTTGCCTGCGGCATCAACGAGCTGCGGCATCCCCGCAATACAAGGGCCACACCAGGCCGCCCAGAAGTCCACGATCACCGGCGTCTCGACGCTCGACACCAACTCATCGAAGCTTGTCTGGCTTTTCGCATCGATCGGATATTCGGCCGCCACGAACTTCTCGCTGCATTTGCCACAGGTCGCTACCTCGTGAACGCGATCATAAGGTACTCGGTTTTTGGCACCGCAAGACTGACACGTGTGCACGACGCCTTCGAGCGTCGTCTTATTGCGAAATTCGATATTTTTCATGGCGTACTCCACCGCTTTCGACTGCAGCTTGTCCTTCAGATTGTCCATGAATCCCATGTGGCCTCCGTGCCAAAACGAAAGCTAGGCACCAGATCGCCGGCGTCGATCATCACCTGATTCGGACAAGCATAGAGCGGCGCAGTCGTCATGCGCTCACAGGGACGGTAGGGCCATAGCGCGCCTTGCCAAAATTACCGCGCCGCTTTACTCGGCAGTGTCTTCAGATACGTCGTCCGACTCGGCTCGTGCCGAATCGGCAGATGAACCGTCACCTTCTAACGCTTTCACTTCGTCGCTTTGGGGCCGGGGCGTCTGAGCTGCGACTCCAGCGACGACGGCGACGTCGATCGCGTCGCGAGCGACCGGGACAGGTGCCCACATGTCATCGAAAGATTGGCCGCGCATCGCAAAGCGCTCGGCGCGTTGCTGTGTTTCTGGATCGTCGAGATAGGCCTGCAGACGTTCGAGCTGGGTCTGGGTGTTGGCGACCCACTCGTTGCCGTCGGTGCCCGGGATCCGCTTCGAGAGCGAGAGGTTTTTTTCGTAGACCTGCACCGCCCGCACCATCAGGGGGCGGATTTGCTTGCGCAGCTCTTCGAAGTAGAGCGCGACGGCTTCGTCGGTGAGGTCGTCGGGAATCTCGGCGGTGAAAATATCGGTGTAAAAGTCTTCGTAGAGCTTGCCGATCATGAAGCCGGCAGCCATCGACCACTGTGGATGGTGAAATCCGAGCGCTCGAATGTAATTGGACTGCGCGCGCATGAAGATATCGGCTTTTTCTTTGAGGTCTTCTCCCATGCGCTCGGGCGGGAGCTTCAATTTGATCTCGCTGACGCGGGCATGATGCACCCGTCCGAGCCCGAAATAACTCTGTACGATATAATTCGAGCGCGGCGAGAGTTGTTCGCCCGCAGGCGCATCATGATTGAGCTTGAGGGCGGTTCGGTAGCCGTCGGCGGCCTCCTCGTAGTTGCCGATCTGACCGAGTGCATTCGCGCGTCGAACATGGGCCTCGACCCGGTCGAAGTTCGAAAGATCGTTGCGCAGCAGGACTTCGGTCATCAATTCGTTGATGGTCTCGTGTCGACCGAGTTGCTCGAGAACCGCCGCACGCCGGTAATAGGCATCCTTGGCCTCTTCGGCGCCGCGATCCTTCTCGATGATCAGCCGATACATTTCGGCTGCATCATTCAGCCGGTCGATTTTCTCGTACGAAAGCCCCGCGTTGTAAGCGGCCGGCAAAAAGAAGCGGCTCTCGGGAAAGTACTTCACGACCGCCCGATAACTCTCGGCGGCTTCTTCGTACTGGCGATTGCCATAGGCTGTGTACGCCCGTTCGAAGAGTTCATTGACGTCGATGGCCTCTCCATCCTCGCCCGGTTGGACGAGCATCGGGTCGAGGTCGACGCGCTGCGAGCGGACAGTCTTCGCATCGTCGGGGCGTTTGTTCGTGGTGCACGCGCTCAGCGATACGGCGAGCAAAACAACGAGGAGGAAACGGGCCATGGGACTACTCCAGAGGGTCGGGAGGCTCTCTGCACCATAGATAACACGAATCAGCGGTTGTTCCATTTCCGCTGCTGGTCGCGAGCCACGGAGTTCCGTTCAATTCGCGTGAACCACCCGTGTCTCGAGCCTTTTAGTTCCGGGACTTCGCAACATACGGGCGGAAGGTGGATTCGCGCTCCTGCGCGAATTTCGAGGGGACCAGACGGCCGCGCTTACGGCACGCGCCGTCGAGCGACTTCGCATTCGTCTCGCATCGCCACCACCGTCCGCTCGCGCGTATCCACTGCGATCCAGTCGCGATGCCCTTCGGTGAGGCTACCGGTGTTGGCAAAGACCGAGGTGGGGCTGAGCTGCACCAGGCGAAGCGCGTGGCTGTGGCCCATGACGACGACATTCCAATCGCCTTCGTCGACCAGCCGCTTTGCACCCTGCGCGCCCAGAGTCTGCAGTGGGTCATCGCCCTCGACGGCGTTCTCGAAAGCCATGGGTACGTTGTGCATGAAGTCCGCGATGCCATCGAGGCCAAGGCGAATACTCCACCCCGCCACGAAATTGGCCGCAGTCTCGATAGGCCGAATCTGCTTGAGTCCGAGATCGAATTGGTGGCCATGGAGGATCGACAATTTGAAGCCGTCGATGGTGTAGTCGATACGTTCGGGTACGCCGTTCAGAGCCATCCAGCGATCGTGGTTCCCCCAGATCCAGCGAAAATTCTCGAGCCGCGCGAAGACTCGGGGGAATTCGGCGCGGATATCCGAGAGGTACGAGTGCCACCCCAGTGGTTTCGGGGGGCGACTGAGATCGAAGAGGTCTCCCGCCACGACGACTTCATCCGACGCTTTCTCGAGCTCGTCGAAGAATCGCAGCAAGTCGTCGGCGCGCGCCGAGCAGCGATTCATGCGGCCGACGCCGAGATGCAGGTCACTGAAGATCGCAACGCGCGTCATGGCTACTCTGCCGCAGCCGCAGCCGCCGGGGCTTTTCTCGCTTCGGTTGTGGTGGGCCAGTGCGGCATCGTCGTCTTGCCGACGAGTACGTCCATGAGCTTTCCGAGCCGCTTCCAGACAGACTCTTGCACATAAGGAACGCCGTGTTTCTCGCAGATCTCGACGACGCGAGGCTGAGCACGTTGGTATTGAAGCATCGAGAGATCCGGCCAGAGATGGTGTTCGATCTGATAATTCAGAAAGCCGTGCATGAAGTCGTTGAGGTCTCCGCCGGTGCGATAATTGGTCGACCCCACAATCTGGCGCAGATAGAAATCACCGCGACCTTCGATGGGCGTGTCGAATCGATAGAGGTCGTCGCCGGCATGGTTGGGCACGATCACCAGAAATGCGTGCAGATTCGTGAGCACCTCGGCCATCAGTCGATTTGCAAGCACGCTCGCCCACGCCCACCAGCCGATGGCCAGAAAGGGAAGCGGCACCACGACGAAATGAATCAGCACATAGGGTAGATAGCACCGAAGCCAGAGCATGCGGCCCGGATCGACAAAGGGCGTGTAGATGCGCAGGTCGAAAGGTGACCATGCCGAGGTATCGACTGGGTCGCCTGCCCGGCGGCGCTCGGCCTCGTAGAGGGTTCGCATCGTATTCGGCGGATAATACGCGATCTTCCACGTCGCAGCGCCGATGGCCACGACGATGTAGCGAAGCCACATCGGCAGGTTCGAGTCGCGGAGCCACTCGAGATTGTGCTCGGGCTGATCCGGATCGTGTTCTTCGCCGAGTTTATAATGGTGCAGCGTATTATGTTCGTGTCGCCATGCCTCGGGATCGATCCAGTCGGTCCAGTCGATGAGCCGACGCCAACCACGAGCAAAGGTCTTGGATTGATAGTGGTCGGGCATTCCCGGCACTTTATCGTAGCCGCGATGCGCCACGTGATGCGCGATCATCGCCCAGCGACTGAAAATCGCCGTCGACATGAAAAAGACGGAGATCGGATTGGGGATCCATGCAGTCGCGTATCCAATGAAGGTGCAGAGATGGCCCCACCAGACCATCTTCTTGAAATGTTTGCGGTCAGCGTCGCCGACGTCGGCTTTGAGTTCGTCTCGGAGATCGTTCAGGTCGGCTTCGAGCGCGTCGAGGTCAATCGTTTCGTGCAGATTCAACTACTTCTCGGTGTTCAGGTCAGCCGTATGATCGGGGTTGGCACCGTTGCTCGCAAGCAAAATCACTTTGCCGGGACTCCATGGCCTGCCAGGTGCTCCTCCGATTTGTGACATGCCGCGAATTTCGCCTCCCGACGGAGGTCCTTTGCGTTGCCTGATTCCCTGTCTGTACCCCCGGGGAACACAAGGACGCGAGCCACCGAAGTCGCTTGCAAGTAATCGGGCGAACCCAAAAACCTGACGCGTGAGGTGAATTCGCGTTTCTGCGCGAATTCGGAGGGGTCATGCGTCCTGATGCCCTGCCACGTGTTCGGCAAGCTGCTCACGCGAGCGCTTGATCATTTTGGCGACACGTCGCGTGGCTGCCAGACGTGTGGCGACTGCCTCGAGAAGTTCTTCCTGAGGAGCGTTCTCGGCGCGCTCTTTCTGCACCTGCTCGAGCACTTCTTCGATCTGCCGATAGAGTCGGTCGCCGGCGGTTTCGACGAAGTCTTTGAGGCGGTCGCCGTAGTCGTGAATCAGGCGCAGCAATTCTTCTTCGATGGCTTCGCCGGCGGCGCGCACCGCTTTTACACCCTCTTCGCGCGCCCGTTCTTTGATCTTCTCGTCGACCTTGCCTTTGAGGAAAAATGCCAGCACTGGCGCCGCCAGCGTGAGAAGGCCGCCGACCAGGGCATTGGCAAAGAGCATCGAGACCCCGACGGCTCCGAGCGCGAGCACGCCGACGTCGTAGGCGATCGTGTCGACTTCGAGGTCGAGCTCGCTCAGACCGAGTTCATCGCGAATGCCATCCACTGTTTCTTGTAGAGAAGCATTCGTGACCTCGATGATCTCTTCGGCGAGTTCTTCGAGAGCGTTGGCGACCGAGGTACCTTCTTTTTCGACGAAATCTTTGAAGGTCTGCTGAATGAAGCCCGGCAGATGACGTTTGATATCCTTGGCATCGGCGCGCTCGATCTCGAGCGGCAGCGCTTCGGCGAATTCGTTGGTAAAGGTCCTCAGGTTATGCCGGGCCGTGGCCGCAATACCGCCGACCGTCTCGTCGATATGGTCGAGGTTTTCGCTGATCAGTTGCCGCGATTCCTTGAGCTTTTTACGGACTTCTCCGATGCGGCGATCGAGCTCGTCGGCTTCGAGTTCGTACGATTGATTTTTGATGGCGAGGTTCTGCTCGAGCAGTCCTGCCACCCGAAGGCCTCCCGAGAGCGCACTATCGAGGATGATGTAGGCGCGCTGGTCGTTCAGAAAATCGGTGATGTAGGTCTTGAATTCAGTGAATGCCTCGGTCGGCTCCTCGCCCTTTTTCTGTGCTTCGAGAGCCTCGCGACCCGAAAACGCAAAGAGTTCGACCGGGCCGATTAATTTCTCGAGGCGCTCGCGGGCGTATAATTCGACCTCTTTTGCGTCTTCCTCACTCAGCGCATCGACCTTTCCGAGAACGAAAACGATGCGATCGCGATTGGCTTTGAGCAGCCGGTCGCGAATGAAGACGACCTCGCTCTTCTTGAGCACCTGTGTGGCGTCGAGCACGTAGAGGATTACATCGGCGCGCGGCACGTAGCCGTACGTAATTTCGACCTTCTGGCGCGAAATATCGTTGACGCCAGGCGTGTCGACCAACACCAGTCCGTCGTCCAAAAAATCGTTGGGATGCCCGATTTCGACATATTCGGGCTCTTGAGACTCCTCTTCGGTGTGCTTGATGGCATCGGCCATCTCGTCGAACGCGATCTCGTATTCTTCGCCGCCCATTGCCGGTTTGACCGAGACCTGACGTTCGTCGCGATGCACCAGATGCGTGATGACGGCAGTCGTGGGCGTGATGCCCACAGGCAATACGTCTTCGCCGAGGAGTGCGTTTACGACGGTGGATTTACCATGATTGAATTCTCCGAGTACGACGACGGTGATGCGACCGCCCCGAAGACCCGGGATGCGGTCATCGACGACCTCCGAGCGCAGGGATTGAAAACCGGCATCGCCAGCGATTTCGCCAAGCTCGGCGAGCATATCCTCGACGTCGCCACGGTTCATGGGCAACGCTTCGCCTGAGCTATCCTCGACTTCGACATCCTTCGTGGCTGCTGCCGCGGGCGACTTGAATTTGGGCGGATCGATATCGGCTTCCGAGTTCTCTTCGGATCCGTCTTCCATCTCGATATTGAACCCCTTGCCGTTCGTCTCTTCGGAGGCGTCCGATTCCGGTGTGTCCTCGACGTTTTCGTCGAGTTCGACCTCGGATTCTTCGCCAGGTTCTTTCGTGTCGTCGGTCATCGATTCCTCAATATTTGGAGGGCGTTCCGCTTATTGGCTCTGTATGCCGACTCGATGGCCGGCGCTCCATATACCGACGTGGCACCCCGAGAGTATTTCTTCGGCCAGCAAGCTGGCTTTGGGGCACGTCGGCGCTGCTACGTCTCGAAGGTCCGCACGACGATTGGGGTTCGCTATCGCTCCCGGATTCGCGCGCAGGCAACGATGACGGTTGCGACCGTTGAGTGAGACTCCGTGTCGGGGCCGGCCGGCTCCTGTGTAACGACCGAGCAAGCGTCGGAGTCTGTAGATGATGTCATGCACCATCCGACCTCCGAGCTGTGGCCGTCTCTGGGGAGCTGCCATGTAAGCGCCCATAGACCTGGTCCTCACGTATATCCCGGTTGCTTCGCACCGCGCCCGCATTGGCGAGGGGAACTTTCTACTACCCTCGTCGTGCGGACCTTCGAGGGTTTTCGGTCGCCCGAAAACCACCGTAGTTCACAACACCTGAATCAGTTCTTCGACCTCCCTGTCGACCTCGTCGAGGGGCGATCCGCCTTTCTCGCCGATGAGATTCTTGTAGTAGCTGCTCTCGAAAAAGAGCTGCAGAGCTTTGACGCGCTTGGGCAGATAGGGGTGCGAAGTAAAGAGCTCCTGGAACCGCCCCACACCTTCTTTGATGTCGTCCGCCTGCGCGAGAAATTCTTCGAGATCCATGCGCTCGCTGAGCTGCTTTCCAACGGCGAGCTTGAGCATCGCGCGGAATGAAGCTTCGCTATCGCCGCAGCAGATGGCACCCGCACGATCGCACGTGATTTCGCCGCGTCGGCTCCAGGCGTCGAGCGCCATCGATGCCGGGAGACTTGCGTATTTGACGTAGATTCCGACACCGCGAGCCATGAACGTTGCCGCGGTGTGATAGACCACGTGGTTATTCTGGATGTGGCCGCACTCGTGTCCGATCACAAATCGCAATTCGTCATCGTCGTATTCTTCGACGAGAAGCGAATTCAGCACGATATACGAGTCATCGTGGGTACCGAACGTGCCGGCGTTCACGACCTTGCGATGCACGACGTACATGGTCGGCATCGGAATATCGAGCTTTTCGGCGCACTCGCTGGCGATATCCCACAGGCGCGGGAACTGACGCCGATTGACCTTGACCGCCGTACCGAGCATCTCGTTCTTCTGGAATGATTTCCAGAATCGTACCGTCGCTTCGACGACCAACTTCACCGGGGTTGCGCGCTGAATCTGTCGCAGCACGCGCAGATCGCTCGAAAACGCGTAATCGCCGAATCCCCCGCGGTCTTCTTGACCTCCGCCGGGGTTCTTCTTGCGGTCGACGTAGCGCTGAAAATCAAAATCGTATTTGGCAGCCATGGGGCCTCACTTCGAGATGAATCGACTCAGGGTTCTTAAACCATGTGCACGAGGGAATTCATTTCTACTTGCTGACGATCAGAGTTTCTTCGGCACGCTTCCCCGAAGCGTCGGCAGCGCGCACGAGGATCGTGAAATCACCGCGGCATACCATGGGTGGGTTCCACGCGCTGGGCGGGCTCCACGTGTAGGCCTGGTCGGCGTCCGGGTCTTCGAGACCTTCCATCGCGAGGCCGTTGATGAAGCCCTCGATGCTCGACTGCAGAAGGTCGCGCTCGGGGTCGGTGATCGTGATCGCGACCTCCTGGACGATCGGATAATCCTCGCCGTCTTCGTCAGCACATGTGATCTCGGCGCCTTCGATCTGTGGAGGCGTCTGGGGTGGCGGCTCTTCTTCGTCACAGCCCAGGGCGAGTAGCGCCATCGCGAGTATGGGAATCCATGTCTTCATCATCAATCCGGCCAGTCTTCGGTTTCGATGTATCTCGTCTCGACGAAGAAGTCCTGTAGCGCCATGTCGAGCGCCTTACCCTCGCCGTTCCAGAGTCGCGTTCCGCAGTACCACATTGGATAGTCTTCCTGCACCTCGCAAACGCCTCGTTCGACATCCTGCGCGAGCGCATACTCAGGCTCGCTCGCCTCATTTCCGTCCCAGACTGCGAGGATCTGCAGGGCCGGGTCGTTGGCAGCGTCACTTTTTTGAAAGGCGAGTTGGCAGGTTTTAATCCATCGTCTGCGCAGTTTATCGTCGAATCCGCGCGCTCCGAAGAGAGCGGTTTTGCCAAGCTCGAAGGCAGCTACTCTCGCCAGATCTTTGTCGGGCGACTGCACGAATCGACATAGATAGAGCACGGCAGCCTGGCGAAAGTCGACGTCGTAGTCCGGAAGATTCGCGGTCTCTTTGATGCTCCAGGTCGCGTGCGGCTGCCCGTTTCGAGCCATCTGCCCGATCGCGTCGACGATCATCTTCAGGTCATCGCCCGAGGGCTTGCTCTCCTGCAGGTGCTTTTCGGCGGCCATCAGAATATCGGCGCCCTGCGCGGGCGAGAGCTGATGCAATAGTCGCTGGCACTCGGCGGCCGCCTGGTATTCGAAATCAAGGGCGCAGAGCCTCAACCACTCGTAAAAGCGGTCGGCTTCGGGGCGGTCACGAGTCTTTCGAAATTCTTCGAGTGCGCTGGCGATGATGCGCGCGTTGCCTTCGTGAGCTTCGACCTCCTGCCAGAACGAGTCCATCTCGTCGACGAGCTCGTCTTGACCGATCTCGTCGGCAAAATAGAGACGCAAAAGACAGGCCCACGGAGCGTTTTCGGCCCGTCGATCCATGGCCTTGATGAAGGTCATCAGCGTCGGGTCGCTCAACGCACCTTCTCGAATCTGTCCCGATCGCGCCTGACACGCAGCCTCGGCCGTCTCGCGTTCACCATAGCGAATCACGGCAAGTAGCTCTTCGGTCTTCCACGCGTAATCTTCGAGCTCCGACGGCTTCCTCTCGTCAAAGCCAGCAGCAACCTGCTTCTGCCGTCGAACCTCGGCCGAGAGCTCCTGCACTGCTTCTTCTTCGGCACTCGCATCTGCGCGCTCCGAGGTGCTCTTTTGCGTTGCGAAACCATAAAAGATCGTCACGGCGAGCAGCGTGCAGATTAGTGCTGCAAGCTCGAGGATTCCGAATACTTCTGCTGGTTCTTCGTCGGGAGCCGGGACGTATAGCTTGCTCATGCGCCGAACATAACACCGAGAGCGCGCGAGCGCGACCCCTTAGCGCCGCGCAAATGGCCCGGCTTTGCGGGGCGAATATCGCGCCGATAACAAGGGCTGCGTTTTCTTTGAGCGACTTTGAGTAGAAGACGAGCTGCTCCATGACCATCTTGATCGTCGTAGGCCAGATGATTGGATGATGCGGCTCGAGATGGCCTGCGGTCGAGACGCGATACACATGGAAAGAAAATGCAAAGCTCGATGTACACAAAGATTTTGAAGTTGGCCTTTCTCGTAGGCGTTCCTCCGATCTCACATATCCGCATTGGCTCTCGTCATGGGGCGACCTGCGAGCGCAAAGTTGCGGCCGGGCGCCGAGCGCGAAGAGCGATTGCGCTGCCTCGAATCGGCGCCTCACCGCACTCGACGTAGACGATACGCTCGAAGACGGCATGCTCACCACGAATTGCCGGTAGCTCGAGCCGTGAAACCGCTGAACTCGGCTTCCCGGGACATCGCGAGGAATGCGAATCGGCCTTCGACCAGATCATCCTCAATCGGACCAGCATTCTGCCTTTGCGTTTCCGCAGTGATCTGTATCAAATGAAAGGCTCTCCTCGTGAGCACGACACATTCTATTACAACCTCGAGACAGGGCATTCTTTTCGAGTCCC
>CAYFTY010000025.1:0-13679 GCA_964346045.1 uncultured Bradymonadales bacterium
GACCCGACGATCGCAGAGCCAGAAACGCTCGACGTGAACACCGACTCTGGATGTTCGAGTGCCAGGGGTTCAACCGGCCCGTATCTCGTGCTCTGGATGCTTGGATTCGTGGCAATTCGACGCCGTCAAACCTGAGCTTCTCGCAGTGGCTCGAGCTTTTCGTCGAGGGCTTCGACCACGTGGCTCACCTCGTCGATAAGCGCAGTGGTTGCGCTTCGCTCTCGGCCCCGGGTCGAGCGACCCGGGACTGACGCTCGTTTCATAGCTATCGAAAGCGAAGGGAAGCGTGAATGCGACCAGCCCCAGGAAGCCAATATGGATAGCGAATTGGCGCGGGACGTTGCGCGCGGATGACAGAAAGTGCGCGTAACCAACACATCAAGAAAGCAAGGACTTTACCACGTGGGACAGTCAGGTTCGGTCTGTGAGGGTCCGAAACGCACCGGGATTCGGGGTTTTGTGCCCGCAGACCGCAGCTGTTAGAATCCGAGGGTACCTCACACCCGAGCCTCTCATGACACGACGAGCGTGTTACTCGATTGCTTTCGCGGCGTTATTGCTGGCGGCTGCATGCACATCCGGGGAGTTAGACTCATCGTCGTTCACCGACGAAACGAACTCCCACACAGGTTCCGACGCCACAAACACGGGCAATCCCGATGCCGGGTCGAGGCCAGATGCAGAAGAAAGCGAGCCCGATATGGGCCCTCAGCCTCGGCAGGAACGCTCGGGCAATCTACTCGACCAAGAGTTGCTCTTCGTCTGCGGGGATGACGTCGCCTACACCGAGTCGCGTATCCGACGAATTTCTCGACACGAATGGACACGAAATACCGGAAACTCGATCGGGTCGATCGCCGACAAGAATCCATTCGATTCACTTCCGACACACCAGTACGGAACCTACGCTCAGAACGAGTCGGTCAACGAGAGTATCCTCAACATCTATCTCGATGCGGTGACCTCGGGGACATACGGCTGGGCGACTCGCAACCGCTATCGGGCGAACGCGCTGGCCAGCAACGTCGACGAAGAGTCGATTGCCTGCATGTTTGAAGAAGACTCGCGGCCAGATGACGCGTGCATTCAGACCTACGCCGCGTATCTGCTCGAGCGAGGAGTTCTCTTCAGACCCCCGCGAGACGATGAAACGACAGCCCTCGTGTCGTTCGCGCAGAACGCGTTTGACGATGAGGCAGCCAACGGCACCACCCGCCGCCACACACTCGAGCGCATCGTCTCGGCAGCGTGGATGACGAGCGGCGCGCTATTCCGCACTGAGCTGGGTGCCGGTGAGATCGACGAGCACGGCCGCAAACGCCTCGCGGATTGGGAGCTCGCCAACGCCATTGCATACGCGCTCGACGGTCGCGCAGCCGGAGCTCCGGGCGTCTACGCCCGCTTCGGTCTCGAGTGGTCAGCCGACTATGACGGCCATATGCCGGCGCTACGTCAGGCTGCGATCGACGGCACCATCTCGCAGCCCGAAACCATCGAGAGTCTCGTGCGCAGCTATTTCGGGGGGGTCGACCTCGATCGCGTCGACCTGAACCTCGACGTGCGCGACGAACGGCGCATTTCGAGGCGCGGCGAATACTGGATGTCCAATGGGATCCGCGAGTTCTTTCGGGAATGGCTGCATTACGATGAGCACATCAACATTTTCAAAGACACACCCGGCGAGACGTCTGGATTTGGAAACGAAGTCACGAGTGACTACGGAAATCTCATCAGCGGATATTACGGCCACGAATCCAGACTCGTGGAGCAGATGGATGACATGATCGCCCGCATCGTCGTCGAGGACACAGACGTCTTTGCCAATCTGCTGACTTCGCGCACCTTCTACACCCCGGCGACCGCCGAATTCGAGGGTTCGAGTATTTCGGCGAGCACCCTTCAGACGAACTACATCTACGGCATCACCGAACTCACCGGCTCGACGCGCGAAGACCGCTGGCAGGAGCTACCCGCCAACGAGCGCGCGGGGGTCCTCACCCACCCTGCATTTCTGGCATCGCATGCAGGAGCGTTCGAAAACGATCCCAACATCGTTCATCGCGGAAAATGGGTGCGAGAGAATCTCCTCTGCGGAATCGTTCCCGACGTACCGATCACGGTCGAAGCAGCTTTCGACCCGGATACGCGCGATCAATCGGCGCGACAGCGTATGACCGAGCAGGTCGAGAATCGACAGGAGTGTGCGGGCTGCCATGGGCTCATGAACCCGCTTGGCTACCCCTTTGAGATCTACAATCACGCTGGCTACCTCCGAGTCGAAGACCACGGTGCCGAGCCCGATGGGTCGGCACACCTCATCAACATGCCCGACCCGGCTCTCGAAGGTCCCGTTCGCGACGCCATCGAAATGAGCGAGAAATTCGCAGATTCACGATACGTGAAGCGCTGCTTCATTCGACAGACCTTCCGATATTTCGTCGGTCGCGAGGAGCTGCAGCGAGATGCCTGCACGCTGGTCGAGATGGAGGATGCCTACGACCAGAGCAGCGGATCGTTCGCAGAAATGCTCATTGCCCTCTTTCAGAGCGATAGCTTTCAGTATCGCGTCGACACCGAGTAAGCCATGGCCTGGACACGAAGAACATTTCTGAAGACTCTTGGCTTTGGCGCGGCAGGCGCGCTGCTGCTGCCGTTCTACCGTCAGCTCGAGGCATCGGGTGGTTCGGGGTGCAAGCGATTCGTCATCTTTGTCGAAGGCAATGGCATCGAGCCGCGCAATTTCTTATCGACGGCTACCGAAGCGCAAATCGAGGCTGCCGGCGGATCGATCGACGGTCGCCGCCACCTCTATCGAGGCTACGATCACGACGCGCCGATCGTCACGACTGACGCTGGCCTTTCGACGGCTCCATCGCTGAGCTCGCTCTCTGGCGGGCTGGAATCCAAGGCCGCCGTCGTCCTTGGCCTATCGAGCAAGATCACGGGTGGCGGCCATTCCACCGAAGCGGGAGCACTCACATCGACTCGCTCGCCGGCAGGTTCGCCGTCGGGTCCATCGATCGACCACTATCTTTCGACGATCGAAGCTGTGCGAATGGGCGCACCTTTCCAGGCCCTGCGCCTGGGCGTCGTCGGAGACAACACACGATTGAATTACTCGACATGCGCCTTCGGCGCCAAGCGCCCTGCGCCGATCACCTGTGATCCGACGACGGCATTCAATTCGTTATTCGGATCCGTCGCCTCTGGAGCCGGGGTGCAGACCTTTCGCGAAAAAAAGGACCTGCTCGACTTTGCCGTTGCCGACGTGAATCGTGCTCTCGGCGATTTCGCCGGCAACTCGGCAGAGCGCCGCAAGCTCGAGGAGTATCTCCAATCGCTCGAAAATATGGTGAACCGACAGCAAAAGATCGAGCAGATGGGCAGCCAGCTCGAGGCCGTCAAACCTGTCGAGCCGGCAGAAGGCACGCTCTACGTATCGGATGCTCCGCTCGAGCGGCTGCAGGCGCAGGTCGACCTGGCGACCGCAGCTCTCCTGGGAGGATTATCGAATGTGGTGGTGATCGCGCTCGGTACCGGAACCAAGCATTTTTCATTGCAATACCCGAGTCTCATCGACCTCTATCCCGGCGGCGACATGTTGGGAGGACACGATGTCCGACACGCTGCCGAAGACGGCGCACAGGGCTATGTGGACCTCTTGACCGCAATCACCGACCGCCACGTTGCGATGATGGCCCAGATGGCGTCATCACTCGATGCGACACCCGAGGCCGGCGCTGACGGAACGATGCTCGACCATACTTTGATGCTCTACATGTCCGACAACGGTGAAAAGCATCACTCGCTCGCAGAAGAATGGCCGATGCTCTTGATGGGCGGGCAGGCCCTCGGATTCCAGACCGACGGACGAAGCGTGGTCTTTCCACGCCATGGAAATGACAACAACCGCCAGGTCTCGAATCTCTTCAATACACTGGGACACGCTGCCGGCCAGGACCTCAACACGTTCGGGGGCGAAGGCGTCAAACGCATCGCCGAAGGTCCCCTGAGCGAACTCTGGACCCCTTGAACTTCAGGAATCGGCGAGTCGGCGGGCCGACGTGACCCCTTCGCAATCGCCCACCACCACAAGCATGTCTCCACGCTCGACTACGAACCCGGGCTCGGGTGCCGAATGGGTTTCGTTGTCGCGCAAGACCGCCACGATCGTCGACCCGGTCTCACTGCGAAAGTCACTCTCGGCGATGGACTTGCCTGCGATCGCGTCACCGGTCACCTCGATACGTTCGACCTCGAGTGCGTAGAGGAGGTCGTCGATGGCCCTGGTGTTCACCTCTTCGGGTTCTTCGAGCAAGACCTTGTAGCGCTCAGAACGCAATTGCCTTTTCTCGCGTTGGATTGCGGCCTCGGATGCGCCGTAGGCCTGCATCACCTGCCCGACTAACTCGATGGATGTCTCGTATTCTTCGGGAACCACCACGTTGGCTCCAATCTTCTGCAAAGGCTCGATCTCGGCGACATACCGGGTGCGCGCAATAATGAGGAGGTCAGGATTGGCATGTCTCGCATTCGAAACGATTTCTCGGGTCGCCGGAGCGTCAGCAATGGCCGAGACCAATGCTTTTGCCGAATCGATGTTCAGATGTTCGAGTAGAGCGGGGCGCGTCGCATCGCCAAAGACCAGCAACACATCGTCTTTTCGGTGATCATCGACGGTATTTTTATTGAGGTCGACGACTACGAGCGGCACCTCGAGCTGTTTCAGCGCCCGTGCAACGTTCTGACCATTCAGGCCGTAGCCCACGATGATCACGTGGTTTTTCAAGGGGCCGTGCACGTCTGAGACGTCGCCCTCACCGGGCTGCCGGACGAGGTCGATCTTCTTGGCCGCAAACGGATAGATAATCGGTGTCAGCGCCATTGTGAAGACGGCAACCGCAATGATCAAACTATGCTGAGTCGGCGTGATCAACTCGAGCAGCGCCCCCTGTTGGGCGAGTATGAGCCCGAATTCACCGACTTGAAAAAGCGCAAAGCTGGCCAGAAGCGTGGGAATGAGACTGAGGCTCATCAGCCTGGCCGTCAGGAAGATGATGATGAACTTGGCAACGATGATGACCGCGATAAAAGCCGCCAGGAGCCCCAGGTTTTCAGTGACGGCGACCGGGTCGATCATCAACCCGACCGATGCAAAGAAAAGCCCGTTGAACACGTCTCGAAAAGGCAGCACCTCGGCGAACATCTGATGGCTGAACTCAGACTCCGAAACCACGAGCCCCGCGACGAACGCACCGAGCGCCAGAGAGAGGCCGAGGGCATCGGCGGCCATTGCCGTGCCAAAGAGAACGGCCATCGTCGTCAACAAGAAGATCTCTCGGCTGCGCAGGGCCACGATCTTTTCGAGCAACCATGGGAAAGCAAAGCGCGCTCCGACGTAGATCACGGCCGCGACGAGGACCGCCTCACCCAGCCCGACGGCGAGGTCGAACGGCGCGATATCTCGAGTGGCGAGCATCGGAAGTACGAGCATCAGCCCGACCACGGCGAAATCCTGTGCGAGTAAGATCGCCAGAGCGAGCCTTCCATACGGAGTCCCCAGTTCACCGCGATCGCCAAGGAGACGCAGCACCAGAGCCGTAGAGCTCGCACTGACCATCAGACCGATGCCCACGGCCGAATAGATCTCGACGCCGGTCAACCACGCCAATCCCGTGAACACGCACGTGGTCGACGCGATTTGAAAGAGTCCTCCACCGAGCACCAATTTGGCCATTCGAGCCAGGTCGCGAAGCGAGACTTCGAGGCCAATGGTAAAGAGCAGCAAGACGACCCCGATTTCGGCCATGATGGCGATAGCGTCGGCATCGCGAACCACCCCAAAGCCAGCAGGTCCGACCAGGACTCCTGTGAGCAAAAAGCCCAGCAGTGATGGGACCTTTTTGAGGTGCAGGATAGCTACGATCACAGTCGCCACGCCGAAGACCCAGAGCAACGGCATCAGTAACTCGGCGGTCGGGGCTGTCGATGCGGCAACTAGGGAATCCATGGGTCACTCGTTCGAGGCGCCGACATGCTCGTCGTGGGGACGCGTACGGTCAAGCCTCAGCCGAGGCTATGGCGAGATTTGTAAGCAACATGGTATGCAGTCGGCATGCGCCGAATCGATGAGTCCCCACCTCGACATTGCTGTCGCGGAGGGCGACGAGCTTCGCATCGAGCAACGCGTGCCGTCGAACATCAACGTCTCTCTCCCGAGTGAACATGCATCCACACGCCCGACTCATCACCGATTTCTACGAGGCTTTCGACGCGCATGACGCCGAGAAGATGGCTCTTCTCTACCACGATGATGCCGCCTTCTCGGATCCGGTCTTTCCGCAGCTCGACGCCGACGGTGCGCGCGATATGTGGCGAATGCTATGCGAATCTGACGACCTGGCGGTCGACGTTTCGGACGTCGAAGCCGATGACGAGCGCGGCAAAGCTCGCTGGGATGCCTACTACACATTCACCGCCACCGGCCGCAAAGTGCACAATATCATTTTCGCCGAGTTCGAGTTTCGGGACGGATTGATCGTCAGGCACGACGACCGCTTCGATTTCTGGCGCTGGTCTCGCCAGGCGCTCGGAGCGCCCGGGATATTCCTGGGCTGGACTCCAATCTTGCGGCGCAAGGTCCAGAAGATGGCCGGCGGAACACTCGCCTCGTGGCGAAAAAGAAACTAAGATCGGACGGGCCCATCACGGAGCTACCATGCACAAACCCGGAATCTGGAAACCCTTTCTTTTCTACGTCTACTCGCTGGTCTTCATCTACGCTCTGCTGGCGATCCTGGGGGTAGGCCTTGCGGTGATGAGCATGGGCATGAGCCCGAGCGACCCCGATACAGGCGAGGCGATGTTCATGGGCATCCTGGTCGTGGGAGTCACGATTCCATGCATGATCGGATTCGCTGCCGGCCCCTTCTTGCCCAGGAAGAAGTGGGCATGGATCTACAATCTGATCCTGATTGCGATGGGCATGGGCAGTTGCTGGATGCCGCTCAGCCTCTACTTGATGATCAAATGGGTCGAGCCTGAAGTAAAAGATTTTTACGGCGCCTGACACCGGAGCATCTGAGCAGCGGGATCCACGACAGAGCTGACCGGGCAGCCGAAGCAGGCTGCGAGGAAAGAATGTGACGACGATCCAACTAACGAGGACGATTCATGCTGACCTCGATGAAGTTTTCGACACCGTAGCGCATTTCGAAAATTACGCCGAAGCGATCAAAAATATCGTCGGCGTCGAATTCCTCTCAGAGCATCGAACCGGAGTCGGCGCCCGATTTCGAGAGAAACGCGAAATCGGAGGTCGACCGGCATCGGTCGTCCTCGAGGTCAAGGAATACGAGCCCGGAAAGAGAATTCGGCTCGAAAGCGACGAAAACGGAACGGTGTGGGATTCGACTTTCACCTTTCGGGAGGTCGCCGAAGGCTGTGAGATCGAAGTGGTGATGGAGGCTCGAGCCTACAAGCTCAGGCCCAGGCTATTGAATCCGCTCTTCAAAGGGATGATCGCGAGAGCGGTGGCCCGTGACCTCGACGCGCTCAAGGCCCATTGCGAGGCCGCGACCGCTTCGAGTGAATGAAGAACGAGTCATCGTTCGTGGCTCACCTTCAGACACGACGCATCACGAAAAACATATAATTCCACGCGTGCCCGTACTCCTCGAAGATGCGGATTTCCTCGGCGACCTCATCGACGACTTTGCGCAGGTCTTCGGCCGGTTCGGAACTCTCGACGAGTGCGAGCCTCTGGCGAAGCGGGCCGTAGTAATCTGCCCAGGCATGGCGCATCATCTCGAAGGTCTCGACGACTTCGAAACCAGACTCCTCGGCCCGACTCACGAGCTCATCGCGTGTCGCCATCCCTGGATATTCGTTTTCCCAGAATTCGACCGCCTCGGCCGGCCGATCTTCGGTGACCCAGACGCAATCGGTCACAGCGAGCCAGCCCCCCTCGGCGAGTGCCTTGTGCCATTTTCCGAGCGCCCTATCCCACCCCATCGCGTAGATCGAGCCCTCGGCCCAGATCAGGTCGACCGACTGATTTGCGAGTTCCAATGCAAGGGAATCTGCTTCGATGGTCTCAATGAATGATTCGATGCCGCGGCGCTCGGCACGCAGTTTGAGCGCGTCGAGACTCTCACGCATCTGATCGACGGCCACCACCTTCTGCTCGAGTTCTTCGGCGAGCACGAGGGCCGAGGAACCCGTGCCTGAGCCCATGTCGTAAATGACAGGGTCGTCCGGCAATTCGACGTGCTCGAGAGCATGGAGCGTAGCCGCATCGGCGCCGGGCGCTTGCCGAGCAAGTCCCCGAAAAAACAATTTGAAAGCGTCGTTGACCATCGAGATTTCTCCAAAAGTATCGAGGCGAGGCTACACGTACCGGACATTTGATGCGAGCGCTCGAAGCAAACTCCCGAGTGTCACATTGCCTGCGTCGAACTATAGTCCGCCGGTCGGACAGTCAAACCGAGAAAGAAAGGAAGCTCATGCTTGCAGAAGATCAGATATTCGATGGCCACAATGACGCACTCACTCGTTGGAGCTCTCGAAATGACGACGTCCAATGGACCTTTGTCGAATCGGCCGGGCGCGGACATCTCGATCTGCCACGAGCTCGCGCAGGAGGATTCGTCGGAGGATTCTTCGCAATCGGTGCATGGCTCGAGACCGATTGGCAGCCGCGCGGCCGCGACTTTCACAAGACCGAGGAGGGGTATTTTGTCGATCTAGCTCCGGCCGTGGAGTTCGAGGCCAGCTACCGGTACTGCAACGAAATCTTTGGTCGTCTCGAACGCACGCTCGAGGAATCAAACGGTGCCGTCGTTCTCGCGCGCAACGCCAACGACATCGATCTCGCGTCTTCTGACACGCTCGTCGTCATCGCACATTTCGAGGGCGCCGAGGCCATCGCCGAAGACCTTTCGAATCTCGATGCATGGTACGCACGGGGCCTCCGATCCATCGGCCCGGTCTGGAGCCGCCCCAATGCATTTGGGACCGGAGTTCCATTCGCGTATCCGGCGAGCCCCGACATCGGCCCTGGATTGACCGAGGCTGGAAAAGAATTGATCCGAGCCTGCGATCAGCAAGGCATTCTGATCGACCTTGCTCACCTCAACGAAAAGGGATTCTGGGACGTCGCCGAGCTCACGACCCATCCGATTCTCGTCACCCATACCGCCGCCCATGCGCTCTGTCCGAAGCCGCGCAATCTAAAAGACCGGCAGATCGATGCGGTCGCCGAGTCCGGTGGAGTAATCGGCATCACGTTCTTTTCGAATGACCTGCGGGCCAATCGCAACACCGAAGGCAACGCCTCGATCAACGATATCGTTCGCCATGTTCTCTATGTCGCTGAACGAGTCGGCGTCGACCATGTCGCACTCGGCTCGGATTTCGATGGTGCTCCGATTCCCGCTGACCTCGAGGACGCAGCCGGCCTACCTCGCCTGATCGACGCGCTGCGTGCCGCTGGATTCACTGGCGACGCGCTTGCAAAGATCACCCATGGCAACTGGATGAAAGCTGCCCGGGCCGTCCTCGGTTCATTCTGAAAATTTCAACATGGCACCGAAGCGAACGTCAAATTCAGGGAATGTTCGAACCTCGGAGATGCATTGAAAAAGCCCGTGATTCAGATAGGTTGACCTTTTTGCCCGAGGAAATCGCCATGGATGCCCACGAAGTCGAAGAATCGACAATCTTCATGATGCTCGCTGGCTCTCACGCCTACGGGACTGCGATCGAGTCGTCGGATCTCGACCATCGCGGGGTCTGTATCCCGCGTGATCCGGCCTACTACGTGGGCTTTCTCAAGAAGTTCGAACAAAAGGACTCGGGTTGGCCCGAAGCCGAAGACAAAGTGGTCTACGATCTGCGAAAGGCCGTGTCGTTGATGGCGGACGGCAATCCCAACATGATCGATTTTCTTTTCGTCGACGACGACGACGTCCTGCTCACGACACCATCCTGGGAACGACTGCGTCAGCATCGGCAGAAATTCCTCTCGAAAAAGATGCGCTATACCTATGCTGGCTACGCGTACTCGCAACTAAAGCGCATCCAACGGCATCGACAATGGCTGCTGAACCCACCCCTGAAAAAGCCCGAGCGAGCCGACTTTGGCCTGCCCGAGCGAAGCCTGATTTCGAAGGACCAACTCGGCGCCTTCGAGTGGATGCTCGCCCGATTTCTGCAGGAATCGGTGACCTGGTTCAAACTCTCGGATCAAACCCGCGAAGAACTGACCGGCGTGAACTTCATCGGCGCCGTCCAGTCAGGCATTCCCGATGACACCGGCCCCGTCATCAAAGACGCGCTCGAGGTGAGCGACAATTTCATCGAGACGGTGATGCTCGAGAAAAAATATGCCTCGGCCAAAACCGAATGGAAGTCGTATCAATCGTGGAAAAGAAAGCGCAACGACGAACGCTACGAGCTCGAGAAAGAACATGGATACGACACCAAACACGCCATGCATCTCGTGCGATTGATGCGTATGGGCTACGAGATCATGGCCGAGGGTGAGGTTCGTGTGAAGCGGCCCGACGCCGCAGAGTTACTCGCGATCCGAAACGGCGCCTGGAGCTATGAAGAGCTCGAAGAATACGCCGAAGAAATGGAGCGAAAGATCGCCAGGGCCGCCGAAACGTCCGAACTACCCGCGCAACCAGATCGGGTTTTCATCGACGAACTCTGCCAGGAGATCATCACGGAGTACGTCTTCAGGTAGTCCGCGGCTACATGGCTGGATGACCGCCCACCTCAAGGCACTTCGAAAGCACCAGCCGACGGATTTTCGTCGGCGTAACATCGGCCGCTGAAATCGGGCCATTCGAGAACGTCGGTCGCAAGACCTGCCGCCGGACTCGACGAGTCGATTGAAAAGTCGTCGCTGCCTGTATCGAAGCCCGGATCGCCGACGATGCTACCGACGGGCGTCGGGATCCCGCCACCGAGGGACGGTCCTGCAAAATCGGGATCGGAAAGGTCCCACCAGAGATTATTTCGAAATGAAAAGGTCTCGGGCGCCGTGTTGGCTCCCACGTTGACGAAGGTTCGCAAGACCTGCGAGTCGAACACGATGATATTGTTGGCAAATATGCCATTTCGAGACGGCACGAAACGCGCGTCTACGGTCTCTTGCAAAATACGCGCGACCCAGGTCAGCGGTCTGACAACGGTGTTGTTGCGAAATTCGCATGCGTCGCAGCCGACGTAGGCAATCGGCGCCCCCGAGCTCTCGCCGACATCCACGAATACGTTGGCAAAAGCAACGATGCGGGCGCCCTCGTGCGGGGCGTCGATCGGACGGAAAAATTCGAGCCCCGTACTTCCGCCGGCGTTGATGCCACGGCCCTCGACGTTTTCGAAGAGATTCGCGTGAATCAAAACGTCTGCGCTGCCGCCTTTGGCCTGAATGCCAGCACCAGCGGTATCGCGGATCACGTTCGACGTGATCAGCCCGTCATGACAGCCGACCATGTCAATCGCCTGACCGCTGCACTGGCTGACGGTGACGCCCTCGATACGGAAATCATCGAGACCCGAGAGTTTGATACAGTCTTGATTGCCACCGTTTCCGACATCGCTGACGACGATATCGCGTAGAATCACAAAGCGCGCCGGCGTGCTGTAATCGGCGCCATCGTCGATATTCAATCCATTTTGCGAGGCCCCGGTGAACTCGATATTCTCGATGACCAGATAACGGGGATTCGAAAGCTGCATATTGGTGGTGCCGCCGCGGACGACCGCCCCATCCTCGCCGACGAGTGCGATCGGAGCGTCCGCGCTTCCCTGCACGGCATCGGCGAAAATCCCGCCGTCGTAATCGCCGGGCGCAAGCGTGATACGAGTCCCTGGCGAGGCGTCTCGCAGCGCAGCTTCGATATCGCCGCCGGCTTCGAGTCGAATCTCATCGGCGTATGCCGCGCCTGCGTCGAATGCCGGATCGAGCGCGCAGCCAGAGGCCATATTATTCGTCGAATTGTCAGCGTTATTCGTGTTGTTGGACACGTTATTCGTTTCACCGTTATTCGACTCGCCGTTGTTGGCATTGTTCAGGTTATTCGTGTTCGTGTTATTCGTGGTGTTCTCGCCGCTGTTATTGGTCGCGGCGTTATTCGTGCTGGCATCGTTCGAAACGGGCCCATCAGACTCAGCATCCTCAGAGCCGCACGCAGAACCCAATGCGACAAGAAATGCGATGATCATTACTCTCGACATCGATACCTCGTTGATAGCGTGGATACATAGAGATTAGGTCTTTCGCCCGCTCTCGTCACGCGGGTATCGCCGATGGTTTACCCCTCCCAACGCAGTCTCGATCATCATGAACGACGAAGCGCAAAACCTCGAACTCACGGTTCTCTCGCAAATCCCTGACTCCATCGCCACGATCGCCTCGTGGCTGCAAAGCGAGTGGCCCGATGATCTGGGCGATGCTGAGGCGAGCTCTTTTCTCGAAACACACGCCGAAGGAGGAGAATCTCTACCCATCGGTCTCGTCGTACTGGCCAACGATGAACCCATCGGTTTCGTATCGGTACAAGGGCAGCCAGACGAGCCCGGCCCGATCTTGAGCAAGCTCTACGTAATCCCGGAGTCTCGCGAGCGCGGCATCGGTCGACTTCTGGTGACGACGGCGAGCCGAGTCGCCTGGCAGCTCGGGTTCGAGAAGGTGTATGCCATCACCGCTGCGACCGAGCTCATGAAGGCTCTCGGCTGGTCCTCGACCCACACCGTCGAACGCGACGGCCGCGAGATGATGTGTTTCGAATACGAAAAACCGCCGGCGCCGCCATCGTATTACGAACGCATCGGTGGCGAAGAAAAGGTGCGCGAATTGGTCGACCGTTTTTATGACCTGATGGACACCAATGAAGACGCCCGCGAGATTCGAGACATGCATGCGAAGTCGCTGCGTTCGTCGCGACAGAAGCTCTTCGAATTCCTCTCGGGCTGGATGGGTGGACCGAACCTCTACATTGAAAAACGCGGGCACCCGCGTCTGAGAATGCGCCATATGCCTTTCTCCATCGGCACCGAAGCGCGAGATCAATGGCTCATGTGCATGGATCAAGCGCTCGATGAGGTGGTCGAGGACGAAGCCACCCGCGAAGAACTCCGTGATTCATTCGTGCGCATCGCCGATCATATGCGCAATCGACGAGGGCCGTGAAACGGCGCCGTGATTTGCCATGCGAGGCCGCACCAACCATGGTAATGATCGACCGTCGCTCACGTCCGACACGAAGAAGGATGCAGCATGGCCGAAACCTACGAACTCGCCTCGGAAACCCCCATCGAGCGCAAGACCCTCGAAGCCTCACGAAGTGCACTCCGCGAAGATACGCTCGCCGATTTCTATCGGGACCAAAGCAACTACGGGATCGATGCACTGGAACTGGCTGACGTGGCCACGCTCGAAGAACAGGTTTCGTCGGCGCGCCGGGAGTATGCCGAGCTCTACGCGCTCGCCAGGATTTTCGAAGCCACACTCGACGACGCGGAAGCCACGCAGGTGCCCGGACACGCCACGGTCAGCGACGTCGGCGTCTCAGATGGCACCCTCATGGTCGACGGCAATCTGCGCGTGGACGGAACACTACTCGTCGCCGGCGACCTCGCCATTGCGGGGCAACTTTTGCTCGGCGACG